>JAKLEM010000049.1 GCA_022711655.1 Candidatus Auribacterota bacterium | reverse complement strand
TTCAGGACCTTGATAAGCTCTCTGAGGGCGGCCTTGCCTCCCCTTGTCGTGGAACCTCTCACCGACCGCAGCCCGAACTTCGCGCAGACGTCGCTGATGATCTCCCCGTCCTTGCTCCGGCTGATCATGATCGCAAGGTTATCGCCGCGAACGCAGTAGTTGTAGAAATAGGGCATCATAACAAGCCGGTTGTGCCAGAACGCGAAGATCACGTTCTTCTTGCGGGCTTTCGCCTCCATGATCCATGCGTCGTTGATCACCTTCAGCCGCATCGACTTGCCGACAAAGATAATGAGGAAGTGACCGAGCGCGGGCGCAACGCGTTTGAGAAGGAAATTGACGAAAGAGGTGAGCATAAGATCAGGCGTTTGCGAACTGCAGCTCGTAATACTTCTTATAGACCTTCCCGTTCGACAGGAGGTCGTCGTGCCTGCCGATCTCGGCGATCCGCCCCTGCTCGAGGACCGCGATCACGTCCGCGTGCTGGATGGTCGAGAGCCGGTGCGCGATCACGAAGACCGTCCGGTGCTCCATCAGCTTATCCAGCGCCTCCTGGACAAGCCGTTCGCTCTCGGTATCGAGCGCGCTCGTCGCCTCGTCGAGGATGAGGATCGCCGGGTTCTTGAGGATCGCCCGCGCGATCGTGATGCGCTGTTTCTCCCCGCCGGATAGCCGCGCCCCGCGGTCCCCTATCACGGTGTCATACCCGTCAGGGAACTTTATGATGAAATCGTGCGCGTTGGAGACCTTCGCTGCTTCGACAATCTTTTCGAAATCGGTCTCCTTGTGGCCGTAGGCGATGTTGTTCTTGATCGTGTCGTTAAAGAGTATCGTCTCCTGCGTCACGATCCCCATCTGCATCCGCAGCGACGCGAGCGTGACGTCGCGGATGTCGGTGCCGTCGACCAGGATCCGGCCGGCGGTCGGGTCGTAGAACCGGGGAAGCAGGTTGACCAGGGTCGTCTTGCCGACGCCGCTTGCGCCGACGAACGCGACGATCTGGCCGGCCTTGACCTTAAGGTCGATATCGCGGAGGACCGGCTCCCCGTCCTTGTACCCGAACTGGACGCGGTCGAAAACGATCTCTGTGCCAACCTGCGGGAGCGCCGCGGCGCCCTTCTTCTCGACGACGGTCGGCTGGGCATCGATCACCTCGAAAACGCGCTCACCCGCCGCCATCGCGCGCTGGATCGTGACGTTGAGCTTGGCCATGACCTTGATCGGCTTGACCATCGACACGAGGGCGCCGAGAAACAGGACGAACTGGCCGAGAGACATCGTCCCGTTCAGCACCCGGCGTGAGCCGTAATAGACGACGAAGATCGCCAGCACAATGCCCGCGACCTCGGTAAGCGGCCCCAGGAACGCCTCTCGCTTGACCGACTTGATCATCAGCTTGGCGAAATGGCGCGCCACGTCGGTGAACCGGGCGATCTCGTACTGCTCCATGGTGAACGCCTTGACCACGCGGATACCGGAGAATGTCTCCTGCAGGATCGAGTTAAGGTCCCCGACCCGCTCCTGCGACTGCTTGCTGAGCTTCCTGATACGGCTGCCGACCTTGATGATCGGGTAGATGACGAACGGCAGGATGACAAGCGCCACGATGGCAAGCTTCCATTCGATCACCACGATGATCGACAGGTAGAGGAATATCTGCATAGCGTCCTTGAGCGACGTCGCGAAACGGCCGGAAAGCAGGTCCAAGAGGACGTTGACGTCGTTGGTGATCCGCGCCATAAGGACGCCGACCCGCTCCTTGGAAAAGTAATCCATCGAGAGGTACTGGATCCTTTCGTACAGGAGGATCCGGACGTCGCGGGTGGCGTTCTGCCCGACGATCTCCATCAGGACCTGCTGGAGATAATCGAAGAGGACCTTGAGACAGGTGATGACGAAGAAAAAGGCGACCATAACGTTGAGGAGCGTTATGCGGCCGAAGTTATTGAGATAATCGAGCGAGTGCAGCAGCAGCGCCTTGCCGGGGAATGGCACCGAGGTCTGGAACGTGAGCTTGTTCCCGCTCAGCACGCCGTCGACCATGGGGATGATCGTCATGATCGAAAAGCCGCTGAACAGCGTGAACAACAGCATGCATATGATCGCTATCGTAAAAAGGCCGACATACGGCTTGAGGAACTTGAACAGCCTGGCGTAAAGATTCATTTTTCGCATACCTCTTTCAGGAAATCGACGACGACGTGCGCCGCGCGCGCGCTGGCGCCCGGCTTGCCGAGCCGCTCCTTGACGGTGCGGAGCTCGCCGGTGATGCGCCGCGCCTCCGCCCCGTCCGACAGGATCGCCTGGACCCTTGCTGCGATCTCCTGCCCGCGCGCGTTGAACTGGATGAACTCGTCGATGATTTTTTTGCCCGCGATGACGTTAACCAGGCCGATGTACGGTATTTTAATCAACATCTTCGCTAAAAACCACGTAATTAATGCACATTTATATATGATCACCATCGGCGTGAGATAGAACGCCGTCTGGACGGTCGCCGTCCCCGACGCGACCATACAGACACGGGACAGCTTCATGAGGGCATATGGATTGCCGCACAGCGTCACGGTCAGCGGATAACGGGCCGCAACAGCGCGTATCATCGCGGCAAGATCTTCGTTCGCCGCGGAGGTAAAGAACCGCACATCCGGGTTGTCCCGCGCGAGGATCACCGCCGCGTCGAGCATCACCGGCAGGATCTTCCTGATCTCGTCTTTACGGCTCCCCGGCAGGAGACCGATGATACGGTCTTCATTTCGGATGCCGTTCTCGCGCGAGAAAGCCGCGCTGTCCGGGTCTTCCGAAAGGACATCAAGGATCGGATGCCCCACATAGGCGACGCGGACCCCGGCCCTCTCATAGAGCTCCTTCTCGAACGGCAGGATCACGATCATCTGGTCGACGGTTTCTTTGATATGCCTGATCCGCCCCGGCGCCCATGCCCAGATCTGCGGGCTGATGTAATAGATGACCTTGACGCCTCGCGCTTTGGCGGCCTTGGCGAACTTCAGGTTGAATCCGGGATAGTCGATGAGCAGAACGGCATCGGGGCGCTCTTTCTCGACGAACGCCAGGAGATCCTTGAAAATCTTCTTGAACTCGTGGTAATGCTTGAGGACCTCGACGGCGCCCATGACGGCGTGCCTGACGAGGTCGACCAGCAGGACCGCCCCGGCCTCGCGGAGACGGTCGCCGCCGGCGGCGAACACCCTGACGTCCGGGTCGGTCTTGATAAGCTCGCGGACGAGGTTCGCGGCATGTATGTCCCCCGACGATTCGCCCGCTATGACTAGCAGTTTCTTCATGGTTCCCTTATGGCCGGATATGCTCTACGCCCTTGATACATATACGCTATGTGCAGCGGGTGACAGGGTGGCGTGAGTGACGCACATTGAACATGTCTGCGGCTCGGTCTCCGGCCGCAGGCCGGAGCGCAGACATGTTCGCTGAGTGAGGTGCGCCCCCATACGGGGGCTGGTCCGCAAATCTTTGATTTGCCGGCTTGCCGCAGGATCGCACCGAACGATGCGGAACGAATGCCACCCTGTCAGGATCCGCTGCGGACAGCACAACACACGATACTCCCTTCACTGTCCGGGTATCTTGATGATCCCCCGCTCGACCATCAGGCGCTTCTTCTCGCGGATCTGCGAAACGATCTCCATCGCGATCTCGAGCGCCTGCTTACCCTGCTCGGCGGAAACGACCGGCTCGCTGTGTTTCCTGACGCACTCGATGAACGACGAGATCTCCCGCTTGAGCGGCTCGTCCTTCTTGAACGGGATCTTGCGCCTGCTGATCTTCTTCCCGTTCATCGAGTAGATCAACCCTTCCTGGTTCTGGTAGTCGAGCGATATGTAGGCGTTCTCCTGAAATATGCGGATCTTGCGCATCTCTTTGTTGCCGATCTTGCTTGCCGAGATATTTGCCACGCAGCCGTTCTCGAACTCGATCCGCGCGTTGGCGATATCGTCATTCTTGCTGACCACGTGTATCCCCACGGCGCGTATGTCGCACACGCGCGACGGGACGAGGTTGAGCAGGATGTCGATGTCATGGATCATCAGGTCGAGGACGACGCCGACGTCGGTGCCGCGCGGGTTGTACGGGCAGAGCCGGTGCACCTCGACGAACATCGGGTTGTAGACCAGCCCCTTGACCGCCATGATGGCGGGGTTGAACCGCTCGATGTGGCCGACCTGCAGGACAACGCCGGCCTCTTTCTTCAGCTGGACCAGCTTTTCCGCCTGCTCGAGCGTCTCCGTCATCGGCTTTTCGATGAGGACGTTGATCCCCCTCTTGAGCAGTTTCTCTGCAACAGCGAAATGAGCGGGCGTCGGAACCACGACGCTGGCGACGTTGATCCGGTCAAGCAGCGGGTCGATAGTCTCATAGTACTGCGTCCGGCACTTGCGGGCGATCTTATTCCCCTGCCGGGCGTTGGTGTCCACGACGCCGACAAGCTCGACGCCGGGGATCTCTGTGTATACGCGCGCGTGATGCCGGCCGAGATGGCCGACGCCGATCACCGCCGCCTTGATCTGCTGAGGATAGTTCATGTCAACGCTCCGGGTTATATCGCGACGATCGCTATCTTCGCCGCATCCGCTTCTTTCAAGACTCTTTCCTTGCCCAGGATTATCGTCTTTCCCGCTTCGATCGCCAGGCAGGATATCTTCGCCTCTTTCAGGACCTGCACCGTTTCCGGGCCGATCACCGGCACGTCGAAGCGCATGTCCTGCTGCGGCCGCGCGACTTTCACCGCGACCGCTTTTCCCTTCCCCAGCGCCCCGCCGCGCCGCATCGCCTCGTCGGTCCCTTCGAACGCCTCTACGGCGAGCACCGCCCTGTCCTTGACGACGACCGTTTGCCCGATATCGAGCCGCGCGATCTCCCTGGCGACCGCTGCGCCAAACTCGACGTCGTCGGCCGCCTTCGCGGACGGCGCCGTGCGCGTCAGGACGCCGCTGGCGGGAAGGTCGTCTTTCAGATACGCCGTCGAGTCGATAACGTCGATCCCGTCTTTTTCTATCTCGGACGCGATCGCCTTGAGGATGGTGTCGGCCTTCCTGTCCTTCAGCCGGGCGACCAGCGCGAGCATCCGCACGTCGAACTTGATATTAGAGAAGATGATCGAGTGCCCGAGCCTCCCCGCCATCACCGCGCGGGACGCGCCGGCCTTCTTGAATGTTGCAATAAGCTTGTTTATCTGCCCGACGCCGATCCAGGTAAGCTCGTCGACGACGTCGCGCAGCGACGGGTCAGTGTGCCCCTGAAATCCCACGGCGGCGATATACGAAACGCCCTGTCGCCGCGCTCCCGCCGCGATCATGAAGGGAAGTTCCCCCCACCCCGCAATGATCCCCAGCCTGTCTCCGGTCTGTCCGCTCATGGCTCTCCTGGTCCCGAAAATAAAACGGCCAGTAAACAGACCCCAGAGACCGATACACTGCCGTTTCTGGTTTCCGGTTACTGGTCTCTATTTCCTGCAGATGCCCCGTTCCGATTTCCTGATGAACTCGACGAAATGCGTTACTTCGGGGAGCTGCGCCACTTCCTTCTCGATCCGCTCGAGAGCCTGCGTGGTGTTGAGCTTCGCCCTGAAGAATATCTTGAACGCCTGCTTCAGCGCCTTCTGCGCCGCTTCGCCGACGTTGCGCCGCTCCATACCGACCGTGTTCAGCCCCCGGCAGACCGCCGGATGGCCGTCAGACATCGTGAACGGCGGTATGTCCTGCGCCACCTTCGAGCAGCCCCCGATGATCGCGAGACGGCCTATCTTGCAGAACTGGTGTATCGCGACAAGGCCGCCGATGATCGCCTGGTCCTCGACGGTCACGCAGCCGGCGAGCGTCCCGACGTTCGCGATGACGACCTGATTGCCGACGACGCAGTTGTGCGCGATGTGTGCGTAGGCCATTATATGGCAGTTGCTGCCGATCACCGTCTCGGTACCCTCGCCGGTCGCGGCGTTCACCGTGACGTACTCGCGGATCGTCGTCCCCGCGCCGATCTTCACGTACGTCTTCTCGCCCTTGAACTTCAGGTCCTGGGTGATGAGTCCGATCGCCGCCCCGGGGAAGATGTTGCATCCGGCGCCGATGATCGTGTAACCGTCTATCACGACGTGCGGCAATATCGACGCGTTGTCGCCGATCTCGACGTTCTCGCCGATCACCGCGTACGGCCCGATCGAAACGCCGGAGCCTATCTTCGCCTTCGGATGAACGATGGCCGCACGGTGAATGCCCGTCGCGGCGCGCTCGGTGGTCATGCCCCGAACCCTCCGTCGACGAACGCGAAGGTCAGGTCGGCTTCCGAGGCGACCTCGCCGTCGACATAGGTCTTTGCGGATACCTTGCCGATCTTGCTCTTCAGCTTGGTCACCTGCACCTCGATCAACAGCTGGTCTCCCGGGATGACCGTCCTGCGGAACTTGACGTTCTCCATCGACATGAAATAGGCGTTCTTGCCTTCGTTCTCGCTCTTCTTGAGCATCAGGACGCCGGCGCACTGCGCCATCGCCTCGAGCTGCAGGACGCCCGGCATGACCGGGTTGCCGGGGAAATGCCCGTTGTAGAAATCCTCGTTTACCGTGAGGTTCTTCAGCCCGACGATCCGCGACTCGTTGTCGGTCTCGACTATCCGGTCGACCAGCAGGAACGGGTAGCGGTGCGGCAGGATCTCCTTGATCTTGTTGATATCGAACGGGACGGTGATCTTCCCGGCCTTCTTGCTCCGAGAGATGACGTCCTGTCCCGGCTTCGGAAGCGTATCGAACAGCGTCTTGACGAACTTCACGTTGACCGCATGGCCGCTCTTGATCGCGATTATATGCCCCTTGATCGGCCTCCCCAGTAGATAGAGGTCGCCGACGAGGTCGAGTATCTTGTGTCGGACGAACTCGTCCTCGAAACGGAGCTCCTCCTTGCTGAAAATGCCGTTCTCGCCGATAACGACGGCGTTGTCGAGGCTCCCTCCCTTGATGAGACCCTTGTCCATCAGGGCCTCGACTTCGTTGTAGAAACAGAATGTCCGCGACGTCGCGATCTGCTTTTCAAAAATGTCAGGCGTGATCTTGGTCGAAAGGTACTGCGACTTGAGGCACTGATGCTGAAATGCGATCGTGCAGGATATCTTGAACTCGTCTGCCGGCAGGGCAACGACCGAATTCTCGCCGTCGACCACCCAGAACGGCTCCCTGACGACGAAGTACTTCTTCGGCTCGGCAAGCTCCGCGATCCCCGCCTCCTTGATCATGTTCATGAACATG
>JAKLEM010000048.1 GCA_022711655.1 Candidatus Auribacterota bacterium | reverse complement strand
GTAGAACACCTTCTCGCCCGTCGCCGGGTTGCGGGTGAAGGCCACACCGGTCGCCGAGGTGGTGCCCATGTTGCCGAACACCATCGACTGCACATTGACCGCGGTACCCCACTGATCGGGTATCCCTTCGATCCTCCGGTAGGCGCACGCCCGTTTTCCCATCCACGACTGAAATACCGCGCGGATACCGCCCCAGAGCTGCTCCATCGCGTCTTCGGGGAACTTCTTGCCGAGCACTTCGACGATCTTCGCCTTATACTTGCCGGTCAGGTCCTTGAGGTCCTCAGCCGACAGGTCGCAATCGTCGTGAATGCCGCGCTTCTCCTTGAGCTCTTCGAGAAGATGGTCGAGGCGCTGACGGATGCCTTTACCGTCTTTCGGCTCGATCCCGGCGGCCTTTTCCATCACGACGTCCGAGTACATCTGTATCAGACGGCGGTACGCGTCCCACACGAAACGGGGGTTGCCCGTCTTCGCGATCAGGCCCGGGATCGTCTTCTCGGTAAGGCCGATATTGAGGACCGTCTCCATCATCCCCGGCATCGAGCTGCGCGCGCCCGAGCGGACCGATACGAGCAGCGGGTTGTTCGCATCGCCGAACCCCATCCCCATGATCTTCTCGACCTTCTTGAGGTTCTTCGCTACGTCTTCCCTCACCGACTCGGGGAACTTGCCCTTATTCTCGTAATAGACCGTGCACATCTCGGTGCTGATCGTGAATCCCGGCGGGACCGGGATCCCCAGGTTGACCATCTCGGCGAGATTCGCGCCCTTGCCGCCGAGCTCGTTTTTCATGTCCGCTTTACCGTCGGCCTTGCCATCGCCGAAGAAATAGACGTATTTACCCTTCATCGCAGAACCTCCCGATATCTTTGAACCTTTCGCTACAACGCCGGCACGAGCCATAATACAACTACCTCCTTTTTAGACCAAAAACCGAAGACCAAAGACTGCAAACTGTCCGGCGGTTAGCTGCAACCGCACGGTGTTCTTCTATCGATCGCTCCGCCTATGAGCAACGGTATTGATCTATTGTTTAAAAGTTACCTAATAGACTATCGTTTCCTTTATCCTGGATACTACCTCGGTGATCTTGACCCGCTCCTGCTTCATGCTGTCGCGCTCGCGCAAAGTCACTGTGCTGTCTTTTAACGTGTCCGAATCGACCGTGATGCAGAACGGAGTACCCGCCTCGTCCTGGCGCCGGTACCTTCTGCCGATCGACCCGCCGTCATCATAGAACACCTTGAACTGCGTCCGCGCCTCGTCGTACAGCTCGTAGGCGATCTTGTCCATGCCGTCCCGGTTAACCAGCGGAAGGATCGCCGCTTTGATAGGCGCGATACGGGGCGACAGGCCAAGTACGGCGCGCTCCGGCTCTTCGCGGTACGCGTCGATCAGGCAGGTCAACAAAGTGCGGTTCAGCCCGGCGGATGTCTCGATGATATACGGGACAAAACGCTCCTTCGTCTCTTCCTCAAAATAACTCATGTTCTTGCCCGAGAACTCGGTGTGGCGCTTGAGGTCGAAGTCGGTCCGGTTGTGGATCCCTTCGAGCTCCTGCCAGCCGAACGGGAATTCGTACTGGATGTCATAGGCGTCTTTGGCGTAATGGGCAAGCTCCGTTTTGATGTGCTGGTGGAGCCTGAGCTTTGCAGGATTGATCCCGATGTCGCTGTACCAGGCGAGCCTGGTCTCGCGCCATTTGTCGAACCATTCCTGGTCGGTCCCCGGCTTTACGAAGAACTGCATCTCCATCTGCTCGAACTCGCGGGTCCGGAAGATGAAGTTACCGGGCGTGATCTCGTTGCGAAACGCCTTGCCGATCTGCGCGATCCCGAAAGGGATCTTGCGGCGTGAGGCGGCCTGTACGTTGAGAAAGTTGACGTAGATCCCCTGCGCCGTTTCCGGGCGCATATAGACGATGGCAGCCTCGTCCTCGACCGGCCCCATGAAGGTCTTAAACATGAGGTTGAACATCCGCGCACCGGTGAGCTCGCCGCCGCATTTCGGGCAGGCGCCCTGCACCTGGTCTTCGCGGAAACGAGACTTGCACTTTTTGCAGTCGACGAGGGGGTCGGTGAAGTTCTGGACGTGGCCGGAGGCCTCCCAGACGCGCGGATGCATGAGGATGCTGGCGTCAATCCCGTCGACGTCGTCGCGCTTCAGGGTCATCGCCTTCCACCACATATCGGCGAGGTTCCGCTTGAGCTCGACGCCGAGCGGCCCGTAATCCCAGCAGCTGTTCAGGCCGCCGTAGATCTCGCTCGATTGGAATACATAGCCGCGCCTCTTGCAGAGAGAGACGAGCTTTTCCATTGTGTCGGAGCCGGCAGCTTCTTTTTTTTGAGCCTGAGCCATTGATTTTCCGTAAACGAAAAGAAAAATAAAATCCCAACCCGGCAGGTTCGCCGGAGTAGGGTTTTTAGACTGCATCTCAGGGCTTTCGCCCTACCAAGACCTGATCCAAAAAACTGAGTGATTTTAAGGCTTTACCCAGGTGAAAGTCAAGCGTCTTTCTCAATATATTTTTCAGCTCCGCCCGCTGGCGGAAAGAGGGGTCGAGAGCCGCTACGGCCCCCGGGTCGGCGCCCAGAAGCGCCGCCATGGCCGCCGCGCAGGCGTGGGAACAGTGCGCCCGGTTCCGTTCGGCCGGCGCGCACGACCGGCACAGGATGCCGCCGTGCCCGAACGAATAATTGAAGACCTTCCTGTTCTCGTGGAACCGGACGCGGCCGCCGGCATGATACGCCGCGCCGGTCAGCAGCGCGGACGGGATCTCCCTGCCGCACTCCACGCATTTCGTCAGCTCCAGCATGTGTCCCAGGGCGTGCAGGACCGCAACCTCGACGGCCCGTACACACATTTCGGCGTCGGCGGAGACCGAAAAGGCCCGGATAAGAGAAACAAGCGACTCAAAAAAACAGCCATCCCCTTCTTCATGTTCGAAAAGGCTGTCGACAAGCTCCAGGATATACATGTAATAGGCGAATTTCTCGATATCGGAGCGGACGGCGGTGAACTGGTCGAGGAGGCCGGCCTCGCTCAGCTGGAAAAGCTCGCGCTCCGGCTTCATGTAGAAGACCATCTTGACCAGCGAGCCCGGCTCGACGATCGCGGACATTTTGCTCCGCTGGTTCCGGGCGCCCTTGGCGATGACCTTCACCTTGCCGAAACGCTTCGTAAAAACGACCGCGATCTTGCTGGTGTCGGAATAATCGTATGTCTTGAGGACAATGCCCTCGGTGTGTTCGATGCTCATCGCATTAATGCCCAAGGTCCAATGACCAAATCCCCGCATGGAATATCATAATAGCACCTTGTTGGACATTGGATAATTGGTCATTGGTAATTTCGATGTCAGTCACAGCGATCATCTCTTCCGCGTTTGGCTTATCCAGTCCGCGATCCGGGCGAATTCTTCCAGCGACAGCGTTTCGGCGCGGCGCGCGGGATCGATGCGGCACGCGGCCAGGAGCGCCGCCGTCTTTGCCGGCTCGAAGCCGTCCAGCCGCATGAGATTGTTCCTGATCGTCTTGCGACGCTGGCCGAACGCAGTCTTGACGACGGCCGCAAAGACGGCTTTATCACGGACCTCGACGGCCGGCCGCGCCGGATCATCGAAACGGACGACGGCCGAATCGACTTCGGGGACGGGAAAGAAGGCATGAGCGCCGATCTTCCTCACCACCGAAGGGCGCGAGTAGAACTGGGAGAAGACCGACAGGATACCGTACGTCTTCGTCCCCGGGCACGCCGTGACGCGCGCAGCGACCTCCTGCTGCATCGTGCACACCATACGGCGTATCGGCAGGCCGGACTCGAGAAAGAGCATGAGGATCGTCGAAGTGATGTAATACGGGAGATTGGCGATGACCGTAAAGGGGCGCGTCTGCCCGTCGGCGCCGCTGCCGGCCAGCTCGCGGAGGTCGGCTGCAAGGATGTCCGCCGTGACCACCCGCAAACGCTTGTTGCCGGCAAACCGCTCCCCGAGTACGTCCGTGAGCTTCGGATCGATGTCGACGGCGACGACGTCCGCGCCGGTATCGAGGATGCGCTCTGTCAGCGTCCCGATCCCGGGACCGACCTCAACGACAAGATCACCCGGAGCGACATTCGCGGCCCGCACAATGTCCGCGATGATGGCTTCATCGCATAAAAAGTTCTGGCCCCACCGCTTCTTGAGGCGGATGCCGTTATCCCGCAATATGTCTTTAAGAGACCGGAGGTCCATCGTGGTTTTGTGGTCAGGAATGAGGTTTATTGCGCGCTAACGCGGCCGCCAGTTTTATGGCTTCCCTCATGCTCCCAGGATCGGCGACGCCTTTGCCGGCGATCGCGTAGGCGGTGCCGTGGTCGGGCGACGTCCGGATTATCGGCAGGCCGACCGTCACGTTGACACCCGAATCGAAGGCGACCATTTTGAAGGCGATCAGTGCCTGGTCGTGGTAGAGCGCGACGACGAAATCGAATTCGCCTTTGCGCGCGGAAAGAAAGACCGTATCGGGCGGATAGGGGCCGGTAACGTCGATCCCCTTTCGCCGCATCTCGGCGACGACGGGAGCGATAATGTCCCGGTCCTCGTCCCCGAAAAGACCGCCCTCGCCCGCATGCGGGTTCAGCCCGGCGACCGCGATCCGGGGATTCGCAACGCCGAAAAGCGCGGCCGTTTCCCGGGCCACCTCGACAGTCTCGGCGAGCGAAGACGGCGTGAGCCGCGCGAACACTTCCTTGAGCGGTATATGGATCGTATGGAGGACAAGTCGCAGGCCGCCCCCGGCGAACATCATCCTGTATCGCTTCGCCCCCGTCAGGTGCGCCAGATATTCCGTATGCCCCTGGAACGGGAGGCCGGCCAGATGGATACCTTCCTTGCTGATCGGGGCGGTGACGACCGCGTCGACAGACCCGGAGAGCGCCATGGCGACGGCTTTTTCGACCGACCGGAAAGCGGCTCTCCCCCATCGTGCGTCGGGGAGGCCGGGAACGACATCGATCGGCGATATTTCAGCCGTGTTGAGGATGTAGCATGCGCCGGCGCGCAGTGCTTCACGATGAATAGCATCGACAGGGACAAGATCGCACTCAGCGCCGAGAGTTCTGACGGTCGCAGCCATACACGAGGCAGACCCGACAACGACCGGTATACACTCGCCGAGTATCGAGCGGTCAAGGAGCGCCTTGGCGACGACCTCAGGGCCGACGCCTGCGAGGTCACCCATTGTTATTGCGATCACCGGATAAGACATAGGGGGAATCTCCGGGCAGTATTATACATCCGAAAACAAAAAGACCACAGACAAAAGACGCCCTAAAGCGGTCTTCGGTCTGCGGCCTTCGACACATGCAGCCTGCCCGGCAGGTCAATCCATGATCTTGATATACGCCTTCTGCCTGAGATCCTTGACGTATTCCCCCTTAGCCTCCTCGATCTTCTGCTGGAACAGCTCTTTCTCGATGTCTTTCGATACCTCGGTCAGCGGGATCTGACGCGACGCCTTGCGCGCTTTCAAGAACAGGATGTGATACCCGAGCTCTGTCTTGATCACCTCGCTGACCTCGCCGGCCTTCATGTTGAATGCGACGTCCTCGATCTCCTTCATCATGCTGCCGCGGGGGAAGAACCCCATGTCCCCTCCCTTATCGGCGTTGGGCCCCTCGGAATAGCGCTGAGCCATCACCTCGAAGTTGGCGCCGCCCTTGATCTCCTTGTGAAGATTATTGATCATCTCCCACGCCTTGTCGGGCTCGCTGGGATCGCGCTTCTTGTGCTTGATCAGGATATTGCAGACATCGATCGTCTCGCCCTCGGAGAAATCCCCGATATGCTCGCGGTAGAAAGTTTCCACCTCTTTCGGCGATACCATCGCCTTGTGTGCAAGTTCCTGCTGGACCAGGCCGCGGACCAACAGCTGCTCTTCGATGTTTTTCTTGAGATTATCCAAGGTCAAACCGTCGTTCGCCAGCGCCTTGGTCATGGCATCTTCGCCGGGAAAGCGCTCCTTTATCTGGGCGATCCGCTCGTCGATGTCTTTCGGGTCCACGGTGACGCCTTTGCTCTTCGCCGCCTGTGTGAGGAGCTTGTTGCTGATCAGCTGCTGGAGCACCTCATTGCGCGCCTTGACCATCTTTTCGACAAGCTCGTCACCCTCGTACATCTTCTCGTACTGCATGTAGATAGGATTGAGCACCTTCTTCAATTCGCTGAAAGTAACGATGTCGTCGTTGACGATCGCAACGATCTGGTCGACGACTTCGGCATGGATACGCACAGGAACCAGGGTGGTGAGGAACGCCAGGATAGTGAAAACAAAACGTTTCATCGCAAAACACAACAGGTTATCTTTCGAGCGAGCCCCGCTTTCGAGGGGCTCGCCCGAAGAAAGACTATTTCTCGTTAATTTACTCGAGACGCTCGATCGTCTTTTCGTCGACCGATATCTTCGACTGGTTGCGCAGCTTCTCTATCATCTTGTTGAACGCCGCCGCCTGCTTCTCCTGAAGCAGCTTCGCCTTGATCTCCGGCTCGACCTCTTCGAATTTCCTGCTCTCGACGCCCTTCTTGTCGATCAGCTTTATGATGTGGAAGCCGAACTGCGTCTTCACGACGCCGGATATCTCGCCCGGGTTCATGGAAAAGACCGCCGTTTCGAACTCGGGGATCATACGGCCCTTCTCGAAATAGCCGAGGTCGCCGCCGTTGACTTTGCTGGGGTCTATCGATGCCTCCTGCGCGAGCTTCGCGAAGTCCTCGTTCTTCTTCGCCCGATCGAGGATCTTCTTCGCCTCGTCCTCGGTCTTCACGAGGATGTGCGCGGCGCGGACCCGTTCCGGCAGGTTGAATTCTTCTTTGTGCGCATCGTAATAATCCTTGATCTCCTTGTCGCTGACGGTGACCTTATCGGAGACCTCGATCTGGAGGAGCCGCTGGACCATGATCTGCTTTTTCAGGTTCTCGAGCGCTTCCAGGACCGTCTTGTCGTCGCCGAGCTTCATCTTCATCGCTTCCTGGAAGAGAAGCTCCTGGGTGATCATATCGTTGACCACGCGGGTCTTCTGGCCTTTGATGAACGACTGGTAATTAGGCGGAACGCGCTTGAGCAGTTCCTGAAAATCCTTCACCGTGATCTTCGCGTCGTTGACCGTCGCCACCGTCACGCCCGGCTCGAGCGGCTGCGCGGCGGGAGCCGCCGATTTCTCGACCGCGGCTTCTTTTTTCTCCTGCGACAGCACCGTGCAAACGAAACACCCCATGACGAACGCGACACCGACTCCAATGCTTATTACCCTTTTCATCTCTGCACCCCTTTCTTTGATTTTGAGGTAATAGTATACCACAAAATTCCCGATTTGCAACCTAATACGTACGACACACCCCGGGTTCGCGCCATTATTGACGTCCGATGGCTGCGTTTGGTTCGATAATTCGCGAGAGGACCTCCTGAACCTCCCGCACGATCCCCTGAGGGTCGCCGGCGGCGATACGGGCGAACCGTCCCTGGAACATGAGGTTCTGCGCTCCCCGCCGGACGATCAGCTTGCCCGCTTTGAGCTCTATGTAGGTGATCAGCTTCTCCCGGGCCGTGACCCGAATACGGCATACGCCGAGCAGCAGCTGCGCCTGCTCC
>JAKLEM010000047.1 GCA_022711655.1 Candidatus Auribacterota bacterium | reverse complement strand
CGCCGACAACAGCGCCGGGTTTGCCCAGATATCGGAATCGCCGCAGACTTCGTCCATATCGCGCGCACCGGCGAGAAGCTCCTCGATATCGACGCCGGACGCCGCAAGCGAAAGGAGGCCGACGCTCGAGAGGACGGAGAACCTTCCGCCGACATCCTCCGGGACGTCGAACAGGGCGTACCCCTCGTCCTTGGCGATCTTTAGCAGGTTACCTTTTGTCAGGCTCGTCGTCGCCGCGATATGCTTGTTGACGTCCTTCCCTTTCAGCGCCTTGTGCAGCATGTCGCGGAACACGAAGAATGTCGCCATCGTCTCGGCGGTGTCGCCCGATTTGGTGATGACGTTGAAGAACGACTTCTTGATGTCAACCGCGTCAAAGAGCGCGCGCAGCCTGTCGGGGTCGATGTTATCCGTCACGTATATCGCGGGGCGGTTGCCGCGCGCCTTGTAGCTCAGCAGATTGTGGTAGGGGTGATTCAGCGCGGAATGGAGGGCGATGTTGCCCAGCGCCGAGCCGCCGATGCCGACGACGATGAACGACTCGAACTCTTTCGCGATCCCGTCGGCCGCGGCGGCGAGCTCGCGCGCATGGTCGACGGCGTACGGCAGTTTCGCGAAGCCGAGCTTCTTGAGGTTCTTCTTCTCGTCGATCGCCGAAAAAGCGTCATTGATCGCGGGGATGATCGCGTCGATCTCGGCGTGGGAAACGCCGTGCTCCGCGCCGATGGCGCTCTCCATCATATTGTTGAAGTTGAAGACGATCTTTTCCTTCTTGAAACCCTTTGCCATGATATCCTCCGCTGGAAGTTGATTAGATTTCCACGTATGCGCAACCGCTATTGATCGTGACCGCCGTCTATTCGAAAACCGCTATCGCGTCGATCTCGATATCCACGTCTTTGGGGAGTCGTGACACCTCAACGGTGACACGGGCGGGATGTTCTTTCTGGAAGTATTCGCCGTACACCTGATTGACCGCGCCAAACTGTCCGAGATCTTTCACATACAACGTAGTCTTCACGACCGACGCCATCGTCAGGCCGTTGTCCTCGAGAATAAGCCTGATGTTGTCCAGGACTCGCCCGGCCTGCGCCGTTATGCCCCCGCCGACGACGGCCCCGGTCGCCGGATCGACCGGTATCTGCCCCGACACGAAAAGGAGCGACCCCGCACGCACCGCCGATGAATACGGCCCGATAGGTTTCGGCGCCCTCACATTTTTCCCGATCGATTTCATAGTGATCCGCCAGCCTGTAACGTCAGATCGATTCAATCGCCGATAAAACCGTACGCGCGCCTGACATCCTGTATGAAGGCGAACCCCTGCTCAGGCTGTTCGAGCTTTCCCGCTTTTACGATCGCATCGAAAACCTTGTCCGCCTTCTCTTTTTCTATCACGACAAAAAAGACCTCTTTCTCCGGCTGGATCGCGATCCCGAGGAAACCGAGCTTCTCCCGGACGCCCGTTCCCCGCGCGAAAGAGATCGTCGCAGCCTGCGCGCCCGCATCGATCGCCGTTTTCACGATCTTCTCGGCCTGACCGCGCTGTACGATCACCGTAATGAGCTCAAGATCTTTTTTTTCTGATATCATGTCAGACGGCCTTTCCGGAATAGAGGCAGGAGCATACCGTCCCCGATTGTAATGGCAACAATCGTAACTAATTGCCAAGGCACTGTCAACCGCGTTTTGGGAATGTTTTCGAGAGCTAAAATGAAGGGATAACGAAATTACGGCGAAACAGCGGCCGCCTCGAGCGACTGCAGCGCGGCATCGACATGGGGCACAACACCGGCCGCGCCTCCCCTTGCCTGCATCGCCAGCAGGACCCGGTCAACGCCGTCGCCGATCAGCGTGTCCGCGTTGACTGCTACCTGGCACGGGTCGGTCCCCATCGGCACCCAGTTGGACATCGATGCGGTTCCCGGCATACGAAAGACGACGAACGGCTTGCCGAGGCTGTAGGCGTAATGCATCTGGCCGCCCTCGGTGGTCACCACCAGGTCCGCGCGATCGACAACATAATTCATAACGTCTCTATTCTGCGCAAGAGGCGGCGCGACAACCACCTGCGCGCGTTGCTCGGGCGGCAGCCGATCGACCAGCGATGTCAGGTGCTCATTGCTTCCCCATTTGGTCTCGTTGGGCAGTAAGACGACAAAAAGATCTCGTTCGATGAGCTCCCGCATTGCATCAAGAAATCTCCGCTGATCTTCCGGTTTCCGGGAAAATCCCTTGTCTTCCGCCTCGCCGCCCAAGCCGTTGAACGCCACCACCGGTTTCCCGCCGCGCAGCCGCTCGACTGTCGTATCCCAGTAGCGTTCCCCGGCAGGATTGTCGCGATTCACTAAAAGCGGTTCCCGCGGCGGCACCGTCCCCTCGCGGAACGGGATACCCAACTCGGCGCAGAGACGGAACATAGGCGCGTACGCGTTCTCTGATCGGTCATACGGCATCTCGACGAGCGACGAACCGATAAAGACCCCCTGGAAGCTGAAATCCCACATCGACATACCAGCGTACGCAACGATCGGCGGCCGGGCGCCGTAAATATAATCCTGAACACGATCTTCGACATGCTGGTCATACGTCCCGTAGGGCGAGAAATAATCGACGACCATATCGTGCTTTTCGCCGCTCTCCGGATCGAACTGCCCGATGTCCCGCGCCGTCACCCGGGGATGCTTGTACAGGAACAGCCGTTTCGTATAGACATCGACGCGAAGCTGCGGGTTGTAATGCAGGAGCCCTTCTATCATGGTATTGAGCCGGATCAATTCGTCGCCGAACCCGTCGTCGATGTTATGCACGACAAGGACTTTCCTTGGCCCCGTTCCCATAACCGACCGGAAGCGCTCCTGGAAACCGAATCGCTCCATCGATCCATCCGCCGCCGGGGCCCCGCGCAGCGAGCCGTAAAAAGACAGGTACTTGAAAACAGGGACCCCCGCGTACGCGTTCGCAAGGCGTTCCATGATCGACGGGGTGAACAGGTCAGGCCTCTTGAAGAAAAGCGGCTCGATCAGGCTGATGTAGGCCTCTTCCCTGAACCGCCTGTCTTTTGCCGAGATGAGCGCACCGCAGATACGTTCCATTTCCCGGGAGCCGAAGACCCGGTCGTTTACATAGGCGATCCGGCCCAGTTCTCGGACGGCGAGGCCGCGCGAGCGCTGACCGCCCGACAAAAGGAGGCCGAAAAACGCTTCCATCGCGTAGCCGGCGCGCTCGTGCGATACCCGCGAGAACAGGACCACATCGGTGATCGCGCGTGCCGCCTCGCCGGCCATTCCTCCCTCGTCTGCCGATGCGATCTCTGCGAACACATCGACGACCTCTTTCGCGGCGCCCCACGGGACGGCGTCGTCCGCCACCGAGAAGACGCCGCTTTCTTTCGCGCCGGCAGCGCGCAGCGACTTGACGAGCGCGGAGAACATGCGGTCGCGGTCGCCCAGCGTCTGTCGCGCGAAGGCCCGCAGGAGATAATGCCGGCGGAGTGCCGGGTTCTCTTCGATCTTGGCGAGCTGCCGGCGGGCATCGTCCGAAGTCACCGCTATCCGCCCGATAGACCTGCCTTTCGGGCCGGTCAGAACGATATCGCCGTTCTCCAGCGATATCTGCATAAGCCCGACGGACACCAGGTATTCGCACATCTCGTGCAAGAGGGCAACAGGGTCCTGCACGACGCCTTTCTGAAGCGCTATCATCCGTTTTGCGGGCGCCGCGAACCCGAACAGGTCGTTCGGCAGCGCCCCGAACTGATAGAGCTCCAGCTGCATGTCGTCAAGCAGGCCGAGCATGCACAGGAGCGTGCATTTCGCCCCCTCGTCGCTCATCCGGATCTGCCTGACGTTCGCGATCGCCTCCGACACCTCGAGAGGCCTGACATACTCAAGCGGGACGCTCTGCATCACTCCGCCGGAGAGACGGACGACGGCAAAATTGTCCTTCACGCTGACGACAGAGACGCCTTTTCCGATCTGCCCGGTGCCGCCTCTGCCGTCGTCGGGCTTGCCGCCGCCTGCCGGCGGCATATCGCCCTGCCATTCCTCGACCGTTCCGTCGCTGATAAGGTCAGCCAGGCTGCCTCTCCGGGCCTGCTTTTCGATCGAAGCCCTGAGCGCGTTCAACGACCTGACCGCGCTCATGTAGACAAATGCGTTCTTATCTTTCGCGGCCTCAGACAACGCGCGGATGATCGCGCCGAGATCCCGCGAGTCAAGCAGGCCTCCGAACGCCCTGGCGGCGGCTCCTCTCACGTACGGATTGCCGTCGCCGGCAAGGACTTTGAGGAGCATCTGTTCTGCGGTCTGCCTGAGATCGCCTGTCAGACGGGCGGCAATGGCCCCCAGCGCCTGGACGGCGTCATGCCTGAACAGAAAATCCTTGTGGTTGAGCGCGCCGGAGAGGAAATCGAGAGACGGCACGCTGCCGACCTTGCTGAGCGACTCGGCAATGGCGATACGCACTGACAGGTCGCTTTCCGCATCGAACGCTTTCTGCAACGCCTCCGCGATCCCCTCGCTGTCGTATCCCGCCAGCGATTGTACCGCGTGCTTACGCCGTTCCGCCTGCGTGTCATCGATCATCATCCTCAGCAACGATCTCTTGGTGCGGACGATCCTGAACCTGCCCATGACCAGCGTCGCCTGCTCCCGGACATCGCTGTCGTCGTCGTCGACCGCCTTCCGTTCGCACGCCATCTCGATCTGCAGGAGCGTGGCCGGATCGGTTAGCCTGTCGAGCAGGTCGCCGAGGAGGATGACCGCCGCCTTCCGTCTTTTCGGCGATGAGTCATCAAGCAGGCCGAGAAGGCCGGAAACGATCCGCCCCCCCTGGCGCAACGCGACCGCGCGAGCCCCCTGCGCGAGCGCCGGATCGGGGCTGGCGATGTCGTCGATCAGTCCCGCAATCTCCTTATCGGATAGGGCCCGTTCCTTGTCGCCGCCGCCCCGGGACCTGTCCTCGACAAAAGCGGAACGCGGGGCAAGAAAATCCTGTCCTGACACCTGATAGGGAACCAGGAGCGAGAGGCACACTATACATGTCGGCAACCAATAACGCTTCATGATCAAATGCTTTCGAGCTTACTGCTTCGGGGAACCTTCAAACTTCTCGCTTCTTCCTCATGCCGAAATCAGCGTCACCGCGCTGTAGCGGTACTCCTGCAGTTTCTTCCGGTAATCGGCCTTCACCGGCGAGGCAAAACTCGTTTTCTCCACTTCCTGCATGACGGCGACCAGCGTTTCGCGGCTGACCGTCTTCACGACATTCTCGTCCTTCGCGAAAGCGGCTAAGAAAATACTAAAGGCGTTGATCGCCATCCCGGCACCCGGCCGCGGCACCTCGACGTCGAGGGCGCCCATCGTCGCGTCGCCCTTGAACGCCGTCTTCACTACCTTCTCCTTCGCGGCGGCGACCCGCGCGTCATACTGGTCTTGGCTGACGATCTTCAAGAACGGATACTGCTTGCGCAGCGGCTCGAACCGATCGCGCTCCTTCTCGTCGGCGATCTTAATCCAGAGGTCCTTCACGTTTTTCGCCAGGGCGAGCTCGGCCAGGACGACCTCGAGCTCGGCGAATGTCTGGTCGTCGGCAAATAGCGCGCTCGAGAAGGCGAGGATCTCGCTGCGGCTCTTCACAAAGAGGGGTTCGGCAACGAAACGTGACAGCGGCTTGAATTCAGCGCTATCCTTGTAGAGTTCGGCAAATCTCTGTCTCAAACTGTTGTGGAGGACTGTCTTGATATAGGCAAAGGCGGGTTTATACATGAGGTCACCCTCGGCAATCTTGTCATGCTTCTCGCCGAGGCAGCGCTCGCGGTACTCGTGCTCGATCCAGCTCGCGAAATAGGCCGCGCTCTCCTCCTTGCTCTTCGCCATCGCCCTGATGACGTCCCAGTCGAGGTAGGCCGAGTTGACGCCGCGCCCTTCCCCGCCGGTCCCGTGGTGTCCGGCGATCGGGAACTCCTTCATCACAATAAGGCGGAGCTTGTCTTTAATGCCGTCGCGCAATTCAGGCTTTACGTTCTTCGCGATAACCTCGTCGACAAAGCTCTGGACGGCCGCCCATTCGGCGCCATTCTGCAGCTTCCCGGCCGCGGTCTTCTTCATCGGATCGTTCAGGACGCCGTACGCCCCGGCATCGAACGTCTCCTTCATCCGCGCACGGAGCTCGGGCGTGTCGGCAAGGCCTTCGTAGGATCTCTTACCACGCACCAGTTCGTTTATGGCAGCCACCAGTTCGTGTTTGAGTTGCTCGTCTTTTACCTGATCGGAAGCCGCAACGAGATATGCAAGAGCGCTATCGTTGCCGATAGCGAGTAAGGCTTCAACCGCCTTCAACTTCTCCTGATTGCTTTTCCCGAATATCAGTGAATTCGCAAGAAAATCGACAACCCTGGCATCCCCTGACTTTCCCAGGAGGACGATCGCTGCCTCCCTGACATTCGCGTCAGCACTATCGAGCGCTTCGAGTATGGCACCGAAAGCGGTTCCTTTTGACTGAATGACGAACAAGGCCTTGCCGGTAATCCTTTTCAGATAATCGTTGACGTCCGGGTCATTGAGTATCTGTTCCAGCAATGGCAGTACGCTTGCATCCCCTATCTTCGACAGGATGATGATCATCTGCGCCCTGACGATCGGATGCTCATGTTTCGCGATGCTTTCAAGGAGCCTCCCTGCAACGGCATCGATGACGGCACGATCCCCTTTGCGCTTCTCGAGTATCGCGAGAGCCTTCACCGTGTTCGCCGGCGTGCCTCCTTTCAACAGCCGTAGCGCCTCGGCGATCTCCTCGGTTGCGTCATCAATCCGCTTGATCGCCGCTTCCGCAGCACTTTTCATACTGATCTCCGTGTGCGCGATGTTCTCCAGCGCAGTGCGGACACGACTGCCGCCGATCCTCCCCAGCGACTCGATGATCTTTTCCCTGACATCGACGTTCGGGTCGGGCAGGGCGATGCGCACGATGAGGGCATCGATCACCCGGTTATCCCGATAGCCTCCTAGTTCTCCGGCAGCGCGCAGACGTATGGTCGCATCGGGGTTCTTGAGATCTGCACAGAGGAGAGTGATCGCCTCTTCTCTGGCGGCAGCCGCCGGCGTTTGCGTCTCGCCCGCCGAACCCAGAAGGTCTTGCTCCTTCTCCCTGAGCGCGGCGATCTCGTCATCATATCTCTTGATCGACTCCTCATGCCTTGCGAGTAATTTGGATGCATGCTTTATAGCGTCTGAGAAAGTCAGGCTCCATTCGTTGAGCAGTATCTGGACCGCCGGCGCCGGCGCCATCATATCCTCGCGGGAATCCATCGTTCCCCTCTTCAGGATCTCCTCCGCGTGCTTTCGGGCGGCCTTGGACACGCCTTTATCAACGGAGATCTGAGCAAGCATGCGCTCGAGATCTCCCCCCGCTTTGATGCCCGTTTCCGCCAGTTCCTTGAGCGCTTTCACCATATCCGCTGCGGGTATCATCTTGAGCGCTACAATGACCGTTGCCAGATTCTTCTGCGCTATCAGGCTCAGTCGATCCTCAGCTGTCTTTGCGATAGCCGCGCGAACCGCCGCCAGTCTCTCTTCCAGGGGCAGCAACGCTTTCAGCCTCTCCAGCTCCAGGTTCAACTCATCCGGCTGTTCAATCAAGGCGACAAGCTTGCGCAACGCCTCCCTGAATTCTGCCGTAAATTTGGCGTCGGCCGGCTGCAATAGTTTCTTTTTGACGGCAGGCATCTGCTCCGCAATCCGCTCGAGCCCTTTCTCAACCGCCTCCCTCTGGCTTGACACTTCCGAACTTATTGCGGCAAATGACTCCTGCCAGTTAGAAGTCCAATAATCATTCACCACTATCCTGCTGCCGGCTACA
>JAKLEM010000046.1 GCA_022711655.1 Candidatus Auribacterota bacterium | reverse complement strand
TTTCTTGCGGGTTTGATGGTGTTCTCGGCGGCGGTACTCTTCATCTATGAGAAGAACGAGAGGCAGGGGCAGGAGGCTGTTATCGAGAACGAACAGCAGTTCAAGGAAAGCCATTTCGACAGGATCCGCGAGCTCTCCGGGCGGCCGCTCCAGGCGCTTGTTGATGCGGAAACGTACTGGGACGATATGGTGTCGTTCGTCGCCGGCAGCCCCGAAGCGCTGCCCCCCATCGCGGACCCGCAGGCGTATATGCGGCAGCACGGGATAGAGGCTATCTGGATATATACGATCGCTCCCGAATGCAAGTTGGCCGTTACCGCCGGCCCCGGGATTCCCGCGACCGCGCTCCCGATCGCTCCAAGCATTCTCAAGACCCTTTTCGAGAAAGAACATTTCTGCCACTTCTTTATGCAGGTGCCCGCCGGTTTGATGGAGATCCACGGCGCGACTGTCCACCCCTCAGCCGATTTCGCCCGCCAGACGCCCTCGCAGGGATACTTTTTCATCGGGAAGCTGTGGGATGGCGACTATCTGAAAGAGCTGAAAAGTCTGACCGGGGGGGAGGTCTCGATCCTGCCGGTCACGGAGAACCATCCGTGGTCCCGCAGGCCCGGTACGCCGCCCGGAGAGGTAACGGTCGTGCGGCTCCTCAACGGGTGGGACGGTACCCCCGTCGTGTATCTCAAGGTCCGGTTCCCGTCCCCGTTGCTCGAAAGGTATTTTTCGCTTGAGAGGGGCAGCGTCGCCATTATGGCATTCTTCATAACGGCGCTGGCCCTGCTGATCGGCGCCGCCGCGATCGCCTGGGTGGTCAGACCGCTGCACCGTCTGATCGCCGCACTGAATACCAAGGAGCGGACTCCCGTTTCCGACATGGCCTGCGATTCCGACGAGTTCGGGCAGCTGGCGCGTATCGTCCTGCACTTCTTCGAGCAGCAATCGCATCTTGAACGGGTGGTCGACATCGAAACAAAATTCGCTTCGGCCGTTTCGCACGAGCTGCGCAACCCGCTTACCTCGATCAAGCTCAGCATCGACGGGATCCTCGACGAGCTGGCGGGGCCGATCACGAAAAAACAGCGCGATATGCTGACGATAGCGAAAAAGAACATCGACCGCTTCGCGCGCCTGCTCAAGGAGGCGCTGGATTTCCAGAAATACAAAACGGGAAAGGTCGCGTTCAAACTCCAGTCGAACGACATCAACGAGCTTGTCAAGGAGGCGAAGGTGACCGCGGATCTCGCGGCCGAACGCAAGGGGCTGCAGATCCAGCTGAATTGCGACGAGTTCATCCCGAGGGTGAAATGCGACGCGGACCGGATACTCGAAGCCCTCAATAGCCTGGTGAACAATGCGATCAAGTTCACCGATGCCGGCTCGGTCACGGTCGTGACGCGCGCGGCGGAGGGCGGGGCCAAGGTCTCGGTCAGGGATACGGGCGTCGGCATCCGCCAGGAGGATATCCCGCGGCTTTTCGAGAAATTCGAGCGGCTCGAAGGGCCGTATCGCTCAGAAGGAACCGGGCTGGGGCTGGCTATCGCGAAAGAGATCATTGCGGCGCACGGCGGCAGGATATGGGTCGAATCGGAGTACGGGAGGGGGTCTACCTTCAACTTCACGATCCCCTTTGCAGAAGACGAAAGGTGACGGATAGGTGACGATGATCGGTGCCATACGACGGGTCATATATGTTGTTGTCATCGCGGCTGCCTGCTGTTCAGGCGCGTTTGCCGAAGAGCGGGATACCGCGCTCCTGAACGAGCTCCAGCGCTGCGCGTTCGAGTTTTTTTGGGACCAGGCGAGCCCGTCGACCGGGCTGGTCAAGGACCGGGCGGGCAATTTCGCTGACGACGATCACAAGGTCGCGAGTATCGCGGCGACCGGGTTCGGCCTTGCGGCGCTGCCGGTCGCGTGCGAGCGCAAATGGATCAATCATGTCACGGCCCGCGACAGGGCGTTGACGACGCTCAAATTCTTCGCGGAGAAGGCCGAGCACGAGCGGGGTTTCTTTTATCATTTCCTGGGCTTCACCTCGGCGAAGCGCGCCTCGGGGTGCGAACTGTCGTCGATCGACACGGCCCTGCTGCTCGCCGGCGTGATCGTCGTCAGGGAGTATTTCCAGGACGACGACGTTACCCGGTACGCGAACCTGATCTACGACCGGGTCGACTTTGACTGGATGCTGAACGGCGGAAAGACGTTCAGCATGGGGTGGAAACCCGAGGGAGGCTTTCTTCGCGAGCGTTGGTGGGATTACAACGAGTCGATTCTGATCATACTCCTCGCGCTCGGCTCCCGCACCCATCCCGTCGGTCCCGAGGTCTGGCATGCGCTGCATCGCAAGAAAGGGGTTTATCGCGGTATTACCGTGATCCAGTCGCCGCCTCTTTTCACGCACCAGTACGCGCAGCTCTATTTCGACTTCAGGGACAAGCATGACGATTACGCCGACTATTTCAGCAACTCGCGCAATGCGGCGATCTGCAACATGCTCTTCTGCCGGAGCGAGGCGGACAAATATTCGACATACCGCAAGGGATACTGGGGGCTGACCGCGTCGGACGGGCCCAACGGGTACAAGGCGTACGGCGCGAAACCGGGCGGCGCGCTGTCCGACGGCACTGTCGCGCCGACGGCGGCGATCGCGTCGGTGATGTTCACGCCGCACGCCTCGCTCCGCTTCATGCAGGAGCTGTATACGAACGAGAAGCGGTGGCTATGGGGGTATTACGGTTTCAGCGACGCCTTCAATATCGACGAGGAGTGGAACAGCCCCGACGTCATCGGTATCGACCAGGGGCCGATCCTGCTGGGCATCGAGAACTATCGGACCGGGCTTATATGGCGTCTCTTTTCCGGGGCGCCGGAAGTCGAGCTGGCATTCAGGAAGGCCGGATTCAAGCCCGGCTCACGCCGGATCGATGTGCCGCGACCGCCCCGTTACGAGGTGCCCGCCGCGGCCGATCCCGTGAAATGGGAGAACGTTCCTGCGATATTGCTGACCGACGAACGTTTCTTCGAGGGTGGGGCGGTAGACGGCCGCGAAAAGGCGGCGGCCGAGATCCGATTTGCGTGGGATAGCGAGTATCTTCGCTTTCTGCTGAGAGTGCGTGACGACGACGTCGTCGCATCGACCGAGGGTCAAACGTTGTGGCAGAACGATTGCCTGGAGCTCTTCGTCAACCCTGACGGCACGGGTCTGCGGTGGGGCGACTCGCGGGACTTCCAGATCGGCTTCGCCCCGCGGGAGGGATTGAACGCTGTTCTGTCCTGGTCATGGTTCCGGCTCGAAGACCCTTCCGTGAAGAAGGATGTCGAGGCGTCGGTTTCCCGAACCCCGGACGGTTTCGAGATCGCCGGCAGGGTCCGGTGGTCCTACCTCGGCATTACGCCGCGAAAAGGCCTTGTCGTGAACCTGTCGCCCGCGTTCCATAACAAGGGGAGCGACCGCTCGTCGACGAAGCACAATTGGTGCTTTATCCCCTGGGATGACCGCAGGAAGCTGGGAACCCTCGTGCTTCAATAAATCCGGCCTGTCGTATGTTGTCGCTGATCTCTGCATCTGTTTGACAGTACCGCGCTGCCGGACAGCCGCAGAAGGGCGTTTTTGGAAAACAGAAAGTTATTTGCTTTTGCCGGTCACTCGTGTATTATAGCCGGAAATCGGAACCATAAAGGAGGCGTGTATGGTCATAAAGGACAAGATGCTGAAGGCGATCAATAAGCAGATCAACGAGGAGCTCTTTTCGGCCTATCTGTACCTGTCGATGGCGACCTATTTCGATGCGAACAACCTGCCCGGTTTCGCGCACTGGATGAGGGCGCAGAACCGCGAAGAGACCGGCCACGCGATGAAGTTCTACGGCTTCGTCAACGACCGCGGCGGCAAGGTCGATCTCATGCAGATCGCGGCTCCCCAGACGGAATGGAAATCGCCGCTGGCGGCGTTCGAGGACGTTTTGGAGCACGAGCTGAAGATCACCGCGTGCATCAACGGCCTGCTGAAGGTCGCGAAGGAAGAGAACGACACCGCGGCAGAGTCGATGCTGAAGTGGTTTATCGACGAGCAGGTGGAAGAAGAAAAGAACGCGATGCAGATCGTCGATACGCTGAAGATGATCAAGGATTCGTCGATGGGGCTGATCATGCTCGACCGTCAGCTCGCCGAACGCAAGTAATCAAAACGGCGGATAACCGTCCGTCTGCTGCGTTGCCCGCCACCGCTTCCTTGTCCGGCGTACTTACCAGTACGCCTCCGCGGTCGCTGGCGGGCGCCTTGCATACGAACGGTTCTTCGCCGTTTTGTTGAACTATAGTGAACGGTGTAGATGGGCCGCTCCAGTTCACGATTACCGGAGCGGCCCTTTCTTTTTATAAGGAGATTATGGACCAGAGCAAGATTCGCAATATCGCAATTATCGCGCATGTCGACCACGGCAAGACGACGCTGGTCGACCAGCTGTTCAAGCAGAGCGGGATGTTCCGCGACAACCAGGTCGTCGAAGAGTGCATGATGGACTCGATGGACCTCGAGCGAGAGCGCGGCATAACCATCATGTCCAAGAACGGCTCGTTCAAATACAAGGACCATCTGATCAATATCATCGACACGCCCGGCCACGCCGATTTCGGCGGCCAGGTCGAGCGCGTCCTGAAGACCGCCGACGGAGCGCTCCTCCTCGTCGACGCCGCCGAAGGGCCGATGCCGCAGACCTATTTCGTCCTCAAAAAGGCGCTGGCGCTCCACCTGCCGGTCCTGGTGGTCATCAACAAGATCGACAAGCCGGCGGCGCGCTGCGACTGGGCGGTCGACCAGGTCTTCGACCTTTTCGTCAAACTCGAGGCGCCCGACCATCTTATCTATTTTCCCGTGATCTACGCGTCCGCCCGCGACGGGTATGCGACTGAAGACCACCATAAAAGAGGCGGAACGATGGTCCCGCTCATGGATAAGGTCATCAGCTTCATACCGCCGCCCAAAGGCGATCCCGAAGGGCCTCTCCAGCTCCTGGTGAGCACCATCTCGTATTCTCCCTATCTGGGGCGGCTCGGGATCGGCAAGATCACTTCCGGCCATATAGCGGTCGGCCAGGACATCGTCGTCGGCAAAGAAGGGGAAGATCTGAAGCCGACGCGGACAACAAAGATATACCGGTTCGAGGGAACGTCGATGAAAGAGGCAGATCGCGCCGAGGTCGGCGACATCGTCGCCGTTGCCGGTATCGAGGAGATCACCGTGGGGCTGACGCTGACCGATCCGCAACGGCCTATCCCGCTGCCGGGTATACAGGTCGATCCTCCCACGCTCTCGATGAATTTCATGTCCAACGACGCCCCATCGGCGAAAGAGGGGAAGTTCGTGACCTCGCGGCATATCAGGGAGCGGCTGTTCCGCGAGACGCTTTCGGACGTCGCGCTGGTCGTCGAAGAGCTGCAGGGCGCGACCGGCTACAAGGTGTCCGGCAGGGGAGAGCTCCACCTGTCGATCCTGATCGAGAAGATGCGCCGCGAAGGGTATGCCTTCCAGGTGACCCGGCCGAAGGTTATTTTTAAGGAAGAGAACGGCAAACTGCTCGAGCCGTACGAGGAGCTGATCATCGACGTTGACGAGCGCTACATGGGGAACGTCATCCAGAATCTCGGCAACCGCAAAGGCCAGATGATGAACATGAAGCAGGGGAGCGGGATGGCGCGGCTCATCTACAAGATCCCGACCCGCGGCCTGCTCGGTTTCCGCTCGGAGTTCATGAACGAGACCCGCGGCATGGGGATCATGAACTACATCTTCATGGAATATGACCGGTACGCCGGCGAGATGAAAAACCGCAACAACGGCGTCCTGATCGTTATGGAGCCGTGCACGACGGTCGCCTACGCCCTATTCAATCTCCAGGAGCGCGGCAAGTTCTTCGTCGGGCCGGGCGTCAAAGTGTACACCGGGCAGATCATCGGAGAACATTCGCGCGACAACGACCTCGTCATCAATCCCGGCAAGGGCAAGAAGCTGACCAATATGCGCGCCTCGGGTTCCGACGAGAACGTGATCCTAACGCCCCCGACGGCCATGAGCCTCGAAGAGTGCATCGCCTACATCAACGACGACGAGCTCGTCGACATCACGCCGGCGGCCGTCCGCCTCCGCAAGGTCATCCTCGACGAGCTCGAGCGCAAGAGAGCCGGCCGAGCCGCCGCCGGCCCGAAGAAATAAAGATCTTCTTCTGCTCAGAGCTGAGCAGCGGGGCCTGACATGTTCAATGTGCGTCGCTCACGCCGCGCTGTCACCCGCTGTAGAGCGATGTCTCAGAAAAGTAATGCAAATCCGAGACACATGCTGTATTATAACGCTACTTGATCGGTACCCATACGACACGAAAGGCTGGTGTGTATGAAACGATTGAAGGGCGCGGTCATCCTCGCTTCTTTCCTCATACTCCTCATCTGCGTCTATTCGTTTCTGCTGGGCAACAAGGTTTTCGAAGGCGGTTTCGAGAACGAATACGCCGCGTGGTATTTCCTCGCAAAGGGGCTCTTCAGCTCCATTGCCTTATATCTGCTGGTGAGCGTGCTTGAGGTGCTCAAGGAAAAAAGATAGGCGGATCGCATGCCAAAGAGCAATGAACGGAAATATAGGATGACGAAAGAGGAGTATCATCGCATCCTCCCCAAGCTGCGTGACCGCCTCTACACGCTCCAGGGAGAGGCATACAAGCGGCGCATCCCTGTCATGATCGTCTTCGAAGGCTGGTCCGCGGCCGGCAAGGGTGGCGCGATCGGCACACTGGCCGGGCGGCTCGACCCCCGCGGCCTGCGAGTCGTTGCCGTCCATTCGCCGCACGAGAACGAACTGTCATACCCGTGGATGTGGCGTTTCTGGCAGAAGATACCCGCCTACGGGCAGATCGTCATCTTCGACACGTCGTGGTACCGGCGTGTCCTGATCGAACGTGTTGCGAAGAAGGTCAGGAAGCGTGAATGGCATGGCGCCTTCCGCGATATTGGCGAGTTCGAGCGCCAGCTGGCCGCCGACGGAACGGTCATCATCAAGTTCTGGCTCGACATCTCGCGGAAGGAGCAGGCGAAACGGTTTAAGCATCTCCAAGACGACAAGCTCACGGCGTGGCAGGTGGGGCCGGACGACCTCCTGCAGCAGCAGATGCACGGCAAGTGGAAGAAGGCGGTGGATGAGATGCTGGCAAAAACCAGTTTCTCCGCCGCCCCGTGGCGCGTCATTGACGCTGTCGACAAACAGTATGTCAAGGCGGAGGTGTTCAGGCAGATCATCGCCGCGCTCGAGAAAAGGATCGGCAAACCACCGCGCAAGCGGGTTGCGGCCTGACTCTTTGGCCGGGGAACGGGTTATGCTCCGCAGTATTAATCTCGATCAAAGATTGTCGCGCGACGAATACCTGAAAGAGCTCGCGACCCTGCAGACAGAGCTCGGGTACCTCTCATACCGCGTGTATAAGAAGCAACGCCCCGTCCTGATCCTCTTCGAGGGATGGGATGCGGCCGGCAAGGGAGGCGCGATCAAACGGCTTACCGAAGCGATCGATCCCCGCGGCTATGTCGTCTGGCCGATCGCCGCGCCTGCTGGGGAGGATAAGGAGCATCATTATCTGTACCGGTTCTGGCGCCGGCTGCCGGAGCGGGGACAGGTGGCCATATTCGACCGGACGTGGTACGGCCGCGTCCTCGTCGAGCGGGTCGAGAAGTTCACGCCGAAGCAACGCTGGTCGGCAGCCTATGCCGAGATCAATCAGTTCGAGCGTCAGCTCGTCGATTTCGGCGCTATTATCGTCAAATTCTGGCTGCACCTCAGCAAAGAGGAGCAGTTGAAGCGCTTCAACGAGCGCAAAGAGGATGCCTATAAGAAATGGAAGTTGACCGAAGAAGACTGGCGCAACAGGGAAAAATGGGACAGCTACCTCGCTGCAG
>JAKLEM010000045.1 GCA_022711655.1 Candidatus Auribacterota bacterium | reverse complement strand
GGATCATGCCGCGGCGGCGGCCTATTTCCTCAGGGTGCGGGAGGAATGCCCCGGCTCGCCGTCGACAGGCGAGGCGGTGTACCGCGAGGGCGAGGCGCTGTACGATGCGGAAAAATACCAGGAAGCGATCGGCTCGTTCGCGATCCTGAATGAGGCGAAGGCCGATCCCGTCTGGAAAGAGAAGGCGCTGTTCAAGACCGCCCAGGCGTACATGCGCATGAACCGGGCCGCTGATGCCGCCTCTTTCTACGAGCGAACAGCCGGCTCTGCAGGGGACGAGCAGTTGCGGCGCATCGCCCTCTTCGAGCTGGGCTGGGCGCGCGCGGGTGAGGGCAAAGAAGACGAGGCGCTGGCGATCTTCGAGAAATATATCAAGACCTACCCGACGTCCGCGGAGACGCCGGAGGCCTGCTTCTGGATCGGCGGGCATTATTTCGCGCTGAACGATTTCGAGGAGGCGCACGTCCGCTTCGAGCGTCTGATCAAAGACTACCCCTCATGCGACCTTGCCGACGACGCGCTGTTCTGGGCGGCGCTCTGCGCCGGAAGGGAGGGCAACTGGCTGGAAGCTATCTGGTATCTCAAACGGGTCCCTGTCGAATACCCGAAAAGCGCGCTGATCCCCGATGCCGTTTATTGCGCCGGCGATGCGCTTGCCGCGGTCAAACGGTACCGCGCCGCGCTGAAATACTTCGGGAAGGTCGTGCACGAATACCCGGCCGCGGTGATCGCGTATGAGGCCTACGGACGGATAGGGGACATGCAGGCGGCGCTCGGCGAATACGGCGATGCGCGCGCCTCGTACGAGAAGGCCATGGGGTCCGACGACCTCTCGCTCAGGGCGCAGGCCCTCTTCAAGTCCGGCATGTGCCTTGATCTCTCGCATGACCGCCCGCAGGCGCAGGAGGCGTTCCTCAAGGTGCTGTACGACTATCCGGACGAGCAGTACTGGTTCTCGCAGGCCGCGTTCCGCGCGGCCGGTATCTACGAGGACGCAGGCGACTGGATGAGCGCCGTTACGATATATCGAAAGGTAATCTCGCGCAAAGCGGACCGGTACCAGCACGCCCGCGAACGGGAAGAGATAATTCTTCGCGAACATCCCGGTGTCGATAATCAATAATTCACGGTGAAAACGAAGGAGGATCCATGATCGAATTGCTCATAATGGGCGGGCCGGTGATGATCTGCATCGCGATCGCATCGGTCGTCGCGTGCGGCGTGTTCCTGAACAAGGTGTTCCATTTTCACCGCGCACATATCGACACGAGGAAATTCGTCGCCGGCGTGAAGAATGTCCTCAAAAAGAAGAGCTACGTCGAGGCGGTCACGATCTGCAGTGAAACGCCCGGGCCGGTGTCCGAGGTCGTCAAGTCGGGCGTCCTGAAACACGAGAGCCCGGATGACGTGATCAGAAAGAGCATGGAGCGGGCGGCGTCGTACGAAGTGCCCCGGCTTGAGAAGGACATCAACATGCTGATCAGCATCGCCTACGTCACCCCGATGCTCGGTTTTCTCGGCACGGTCATCGGACTGATGAAGGTGTTCATCAAGATACAGGAGATGGGCGGCGTCATCAGTATGGGGGATATCGCCGGCGGCGTCTGGGAGGCGCTTATCTGCTCTGCCGCGGGCCTTGTCGTTGCGATCCCGGCGTTCGTCGGCTACAACTATCTTCAGAACAGGGTGCAGACGTTCGTCGTGGATATGGAGCGGAGCGCGGCCGAGATCGCCGACCTGCTGACATCGAAAGAGGACGAGTATGAAATTCCGTCGTACGGGCAGGATTGAGCGGGGCTGGATCGATTTCGTCCCGTTCGTCAATATCGTGATGCTCCTGACGTTCTTCTTCCTGCTCACGTCGTCGATGGTCCTGCAGCCCGGGATCAGGATCGACGTGCCGCGCGCCGACGTCGTCGACCTCGACCGCGAAAGGGATATCACGATCGTCTCGATAGCCCGGGAAGGGACGCTGTTCGTGAATGAAAAGAAGGTCTCCCTGCATCAGCTGCGCGCGGATATAGGAGAGATCTCCCGCAAACAGCCGAACCGGCTGATCGTGATCAAGGCCGACAGCAGCGTCGCCCACGACCGCGTCGTCGAGGCGATGAATGCGGTGATCAAGGCGGGCGCGAAAAACATATCGATAGCGGCCCGCCCGAACGCGCGCAGCTAGGATCCCCCGTATGACAAAAAAGACGTTTCTAACCGTTTTCGTCCTGGGTTCGCTTGCCGCGCACGTGCTTTTCTTCTCCTCGGTGAGCGTCAGGGCCCCGCAGTCTCCCGCGCCGAGGCGGGCCCCGCGGGTAACCTACCGCATACTGGAGTCGCCGGAGACGCTGCCCGTGGCCGTGGGGAGCGGTAAGCGGATATTCGAGAAACTGCTGGGGCCGCTCGACGCCCTGTTTTACGCCTATCCGTCGGAGAACGGTTTTTCGCGGCGTTTCAAAAAGCCGCGCGCGGGCGGACAAAAGTTCTCCGGCTCAGCCGGAAATATGCCGCCGCGCAGGTCGGCGTGCGGCGCCGCCGGCACGGACCCGGGACGGTTGGTGCCTGTGCCCGACGCCTATGCGTTCGCTCTTTCCCGGCAGGGCGGCCTCGCCGGCCTCGTAAGCTCTGCGGTCGCTTCCGGTATCGCGGCGGCCGCAGAAGGCGCGGCGGGGGGAGGGCGGCCCGCCGGCAGCCGCATTGCGATAGAGGGGCCGGTCTCCTCGCGATCAGTCGCCGCGCGGGTGCTCCCGGCAGGCCGCGGAGGACGGCATACGCTCGACATGACGACCGACGGCGGAGAGGTATCGCGCAGATCGACGATCCGCGTCAAGCTCCTCGTCGACCGGCAGGGAACGGTGCGTTTCGCCCTCCTCGAGCGGGGCTGCGGGGTGAAGAGGCTTGACGACCTGTACCTGCGGGCGGTCAGGGGGTGGCGTTTCGCTCCCGATGCGCGCAAAGCGACGTATGACAGCGGAACCGTGACCGTTTTCCTGCGCTAACCATTATGTTCACCGTCTCGATCGATACTATTTTCGTACTGGTCCTGTTCGCCGCGCTGGCGTTGTTTTCCACTTTCTGGGTGATCTCCAAGGTCGCCGAATGGCGCACGCACTATACGCCCGAGTCGCCCCACATCTTCAGGTGCCCGATATGCCTGCATATCTTCATAGCTGAAAGCGGGCCGTCGATAGTGCGGTGTCCACGCTGTCAAAGCCTCAGCGAGGCGAAAGGCGCGAGAATTCATTAAAATCATTCATGAAAAAAGTTGACTGAGCCGATCTCTGCAGATAAAATTTGCGAAATTCGGATAAGCACGGCAGGAGAATTCCAGAACCATTCAGAATTATTCGACCGAAAGGAGCGCGACATATGGGCATGTGGATAGGCAGGGGAAGGAAGGCGCGCCGCGCCTACGGTTTCGATGAGATCGCGCTGGTGCCCGGAGAGATCACGATCAATCCGGCGGAGGTCGACACCAGCTGGGAGATCGGCAAGCTGAAGTTCAACGTGCCGATCATCGCGGCCGCGATGGACGGCGTTGTCGACGTGAAGTTCGCGATCGCGATGGGAAAGCTGGGCGGCCTGGCCGTCCTGAACCTCGAAGGGGTGCAGACACGCTATGACGACCCCAACGAGGTCCTTGACCGGATCGCGAACGAGACCAACGAGAACGCCACGAAGCTCGTCCAGAACCTCTACGTCAAGCCGGTGAAGGATGATCTCATCTACAAGCGCATCAAAGAGATCAAGGCGGCAAAGGTCCCCGCGATCGTCTCGTCGATCCCGCAGAAGGCGGAGAAGTACGCGAAGATCGCGGAAGAGGCGGGAGCAGACATCTTTATCGTCCAGTCGACGGTCACGACGGTACAGCACATCTCCACGCAGTACAAGGTCCTCGACTTCCCGAAATTCTGCAAGAGCACGAAGCTCCCGATCATTGTCGGGAACACCTGTTCATACACCACAGCGCTCGAACTGATGAAGACCGGCATTTCGGGCCTCCTGGTCGGCATCGGGCCGGGCGCGGCGTGCACGTCGCGCGGCGTCCTCGGGATCGGCGTGCCGCAGGTGACGGCGACGGCAGACTGCGCCGGAGCGCGCGACTTCTACTATAAGCAGACCGGCCGCTATGTGCCGATCATCACCGACGGCGGCATGAACGTCGGGGGCGACATCTGCAAGGCGTTCGCGTCGGGCGCGGACGCGGTCATGGTCGGTTCGGCCTTCGCGCGCGCGAAAGAGGCGCCGGGCCGCGGCTATCACTGGGGCATGGCGACGCCTCACGCGAACCTGCCGCGCGGGACGCGCATTTATGTCGGAACGACCGGCACGCTCGAGCAGATCATGTTCGGCCCGGCCGAGCTCGACGACGGCTCGCAGAACCTGATGGGCGCCCTCCAAACGTCGATGGGAAACGTCGGCGCGCGCACGATCAAGGAGATGCAGCTGACCGAACTGGTGATCGCCCCGTCGATCAAGACGGAAGGCAAGATCTTCCAGGCCGCTCAGCGCGTGGGGATGGGAAAAAAGTAGAAAAGCAGGCGATGAGTGTCTGCGTCAGCATCGCGGGATTTTTCCCGGCGAGGAAAATCCCGCTCAGCGACACTGCTCGCTCGTCCCGCCGTTCCGGCGGGACCCCATGCCCGCTCGCAGCGTCAATGTGCTGACACAAACACTCATCACCTGCTTTTCTGGAGGTAGGGTTAGTATGAAAACATCGCACGAACTTGTCGTCATACTTGATTTCGGCTCTCAGTACAGCCAGCTGATCGCGCGGCGGGTGCGGGAGAACTCTGTCTATTCGAGGATCCTGCCTTTCAATACCGCTGCGGCAGAACTGAAGAAGCTGAAGCCGAAGGGGATCATACTCTCAGGCGGGCCCTCGAACGTCTATCAGGACGACGCGCCGCGCTGCGACAAGAAGATATTCGGGCTCGGCGTGCCGGTACTCGGCATCTGCTATGGGATGCAGCTGGAGGCCTTTCTCCTGGACGGCGCGGTGGAAAAGAGCGATCACCGGGAATACGGCAAGCAGGAGCTCGTCCTCAACGTCAAGGACAGCCTTCTTTTTAAGGGGTTCGGGGCGAAGCTCGCCGTCTGGATGAGCCACGGCGACAAGGTCATCAAGCTCCCGAAAGGGTTCCGCACCGTCGGCCATTCGTCGAATTCGGCGATATCGGCGATGGAGAACAAGGCCAAGAAGATATTCGGCCTGCAGTTCCATCCCGAAGTGGTCCATACGCCGCAAGGCAACCAGATCATCAAGAATTTCCTGTTCGCTATCTGCAAATGCTCGGCTGACTGGACGATGGAGTCGTTCATCGCCTCCCAGGTCGAATCGATCAGGAAGACGGTAGGGAAGGGCAAGGTGGTCTGCGGCTTGAGCGGCGGCGTCGATTCGTCGGTCGCGGCGGTCCTCATCAATAAGGCGATCGGCGACCAGTTGACCTGTATCTTCGTCAACAACGGCGTACTTCGTAAGAACGAAGCGGAGAAGGTTGTCGCGACCTTCCGCGATAATTTCGGCCTGAACCTCGTCTATGCCGATGCGACCGACCGGTTCCTCGACAAGCTCAAGGGGGTCGAGGATCCCGAAAAGAAACGGAAGATCATCGGCGGCGAGTTCATCCGGGTTTTCGAGGATGAGGCGCGCAAGATCGGCACTATCGACTTCCTAGCGCAGGGAACGCTCTATCCCGACGTCATAGAATCGGTATCGGCGAAAGGCGGCCCTTCCGCGACGATCAAGAGCCACCACAACGTCGGCGGCCTGCCGAAGGACATGAAGTTCAAGCTGATCGAGCCGTTCCGCGAACTGTTCAAGGACGAGGTGCGCGAGATCGGCAGGGAACTTGGCCTGCCGAAAGAGGTTATCCAGCGCCAGCCGTTCCCGGGGCCCGGGCTTGCCGTACGTATCCTTGGCGAGATCACCCGCGAGCGCCTCGCCATCCTCCGCGAGGCTGATGACCGCGTCGTCGCCGAGGTGAAGAAGGCGGGCCTCTACGAAAAGATATGGCAATCGTTCGCCGTCCTCCTGCCGATCAAAACAGTAGGCGTCATGGGCGATGAGCGCACCTACGAGAACGTGATCGCCGTCCGCTCGGTGAACAGCACCGACGGCATGACCGCCGACTGGACCCGCCTACCGTACGACCTCCTCGAGGTCATTTCCAACCGGATCATCAACGAAGTCAAAGGCGTCAACCGCGTCGTCTACGACATATCCTCGAAGCCCCCCAGCACGATCGAGTGGGAATAACCGCTGACGATCCAGCCGCCGGGATGGCGTTGCCTCTCTGTTTTGCCTTTCAAGCCCTCCATTATTGAATTTGCAAGTATCTTATTTGCATAATGTTATGAATTCTCCCGCCTTTCCTCTTGACAAAACCCTGTAAGTGCCTTATAATTAAGTCGTGACTTTAGAGATTACGGATCAGTGTTTAATTTGCTGACAGGGGAAGGAGCGTGCAGAAGAACCCAGAAAGGCAAACCATCTGAAAGGATGGGACTGTAAAGCTAGAGGGCCTACGCCGTACAGCGCCATGCGTACTGCGTACAGCGGGTAACCGCGGTGCGAGGAACGTTTCGCGTTGGACGAGCAAGGCAGCCAGCTGCCGCGGAACGCACCGCGTGAACAAAGGCGCGTCATTGCGAGGGATGAAGACCCGAAGCGATCTCAATGTGAGCTGGAAGAACGAGATCTCTTCGTCAGCCGCCGGAGGCGGCCTCCTCGCGATGACAGATGATACCCGACCATCCTTTCGATGGCCGGGTTTTTTTGTTTGATGTACTAATCAATGCAATAATGAGGATGAAGCGATAGAAAAAGATTGACCCAAGGAAAGGAAGGGTCGTATGAAAAACTCACTTCTGACGCTTTGTTGTGTTGTGCTGGTCTCAAGCATGGCCGCGATCTCGGCGTATGCGGCTGGCGGCGTTACTCACCCGCAGCACACCTGGGACGGTGGCGGGGCTGACGATCTCTGGATGACACTTAACAACTGGGGCGATAATACTCAGCCGTCGAACGGCGACGCGTTGTATTTTGCGGGAACCGCGCGGCTGTCGCCGATCAACGATTATGCGCCCATGACTTTCTTTAATTCGCTCAACTTTAACCCGACGGCAGGCTCTCCGTTCACTCTGTCGGGGAACAGTCTTCGCACGTCCGCGATCACCAGCCTTTCAGGTAATAACGCGGTTGATCTCGACATTGACATCTACAGCTATATGACCGCGTACGTTGGGGCCGACACGCTGTCGGTCGGCGGGGCGTTCAGCGGCAATTATACGTTCGACAAGACCGGCGCCGGGACGATCGTGTTATCGGGGGCTAATACGAACTCCGGCCCTATCAACGTAAAGGCAGGGGCGCTTGCGCTTGGCGCGGACAACACGCTTGCAGACTATGCCCAGGTGGCGGTTTCATCGGGAGCCGTGTTCACGACTGCCGGTCATAGCGATATGATAGGCGATTTGAGCGGATCTGGAAATGTCATTCTGGGCGGCGGAGGAACTCTCTCGGTCGGTGCCTCGGGCGGCAGTTCGTCTTTCAGCGGCGTGATCGATGGCGAGGGAGGGCTTACCAAGGTCTTTAACGGAACGATGACGTTGAGCGGGGTCAATACATATACCGGGGCGACATCCATTTTGGGGGGAGCCCTGGCGCTGACCGGAAGTGTCGCATCGAGCGCCGTCTCGATAGAGTCGGGCGCGACGCTCTCCGGTTCGGGGAGCGCCGGCTCCGTGCTTGTCAAGAACGCTGGAGCCATTTCTCCGGGAGAAACGGTCGGTGCGCTGACAACGGGAAATATGACGTTGTCCGGCGGCGGTAAATATCTGTGGCAGATCCGGGACGGGGGCAATTCTTCCGGATACGATATGCTGAATATATCGGGAGGGCTGACCATTGACGCAGCGTCGACGCCTTTCACGATAGATGTAGAGACGATCGGCGCGGGGGACGTTCCCGGTAATATGCTTAATTTCACGCCCTCTCAGGAGCAAGCCTGGACGATAGCGTCCGTAACAGG
>JAKLEM010000044.1 GCA_022711655.1 Candidatus Auribacterota bacterium | reverse complement strand
GCGATCGAACGTATTATAGATAGGGACAACGGTCGCCTGAAACAGCCCCCCGAGCGCCCCGACCGCCAGAAGCGGGACAACCAGCGACGCGACGTAGAGGTCCATCGTCGCCGTCGTACCGAAAAGCGCAGCAAGCAGCAGCTCTTTGATCAGATTGAGCGGCTTGACCAACAGAAGCACGATCATGATCACGAAGGCGGACCGGAAGATTTTACTCGAAGGATTCATAACAGACCCAGAAATGGCGGATAACCGCGGGCTCGATCGCCCCGGCAGGATCTATTTCAAAAGGCGTTTGACCGCTCCGGCAACCGTCTCGACCGATATCCCGGACAGGCAGATCTCGCCCTTGTCGCAGGTACGCCGGTAACAGGGCGCGCAGGGGATATCGTCGGCCTGCACGATGACGCCGCGGCCGTAGAGGTCGATCTCCTGCGGGCAGGTGGACCCGAACAGGGCGACGACCTTTTTCCTCAGCCCGATCGCGATATGCATCCCGAGCGTGTCGCCGCAGACGACGAGGTCGCACAGGCCGACCAGCGACACGAAAACCGGCAGCGGGTTATCCCAGCCGGTGTCGAAAAGCGACGGGTGCGCGCACTTGCGCATAAGCCACGCGTTGAGCTCCCGCTCCCTCTCGCCGCCCAGGAGCAGGCACGTCCCCCGCAGGTCGCGCACGACGATATCGATCAGCGACTTCCATCCTTCGCGCGTCCACCCCTTGCCGGCAAAAAGGCTTCCCGCCCCGGTGTTGAGCCCGATCACCGGCCGCTTCAGTTCGGGGATGCCCCTGCGTGACAATTCATCGTCCGTCAGATCCGCGCAGGGCAGCTCATACGCTTCTCCGGCGTACCGGAAGCCGCACGCCTCGAACACGATCTCCTGATAGGTCTTGCGGTTCTTCCTGAATTTCAGTTCGTCGTCGACGCCAAGCCTGAAGGCGTACTGCGCCTCTTTGTTCAACGGGCAGATCGCTCCGGCCGGATGCATCCCGAACCCGAGCTTCTTTTTCGCGTACAGCAGCGACGCAAGCGCGGCGGCGAACGGCGCCTTATCCAGGTTGATCAGCAGGTCGAACCGCTCGGCCCGCAGGATGGTCTCATGCTCGAATGAGCAATGGAAAAGCCTGTCGATATGCCGGTTGTCCCGCAGAAGAGAAACAGCGGCCGCATCGGTCAGCCATGTTATCTGGCTTTGCGGGAAATCTTCTTTCAGCCGCCGAAGCAACGGCGTCGTCCTGAGGACGTCGCCGAGCGCGCCCAGCTTGATGATCAGGATCCGCCGCGTGAACGGGCTGAAATGCGGACAGCCTGGGCATGTCCGCTTGTACCGGCACGGCTTCTCGCCGACAAAATATCTGCAGGTGTATTGGAAAAGTATCGTTTTGCTCGCCTTTTTCACCTGAAAACCCCTTGTGCCCATCTTCGGTCGCAGGATGACCTTTGAGGATTCCCCCTGTGCAATTTCAATATTTGCTTCCTTTTCGCGCCTGTTCCAACAGCGTCTTCGCCTTCTCGTCACGCGGGTACAGCTTCAGCACATACGTGAACGTCTCGGCCGCCTTCGCATAGTCCTTATCCCTCAGCTGGAACATCCCGCGCGCCCTGTGGACAAAACCGTTGAACGGGTCGATCGCCAGCGCCGCTTTCAGGTCGGCCTCAGCCTTTTCGCGCATCCCCGCGGTATGATACATATCCGCCCGCTTGACCAGCAGCTCGACGTCAGCCGGATTGCGAGAGACGGCTATATCATACCACGCTACGGCCTCATCGCGAAGCAGGTCCCTGTCGGATTTCGACAAAAGATATCTCTTGTACGCGAGATCCGCGACCTTGCCGGCAATGACCGGGTTGCGGTGATCGAGGCCAAAGGCGCCGCGGTAGATGCGCGCGGCATCGTCCCATCCCAGACGCGCTTCCACTTTTTCCGCCGCGTTGTAACGGTATGCCGCAAGGGCCAGCGTGCCGTCCTGGATCATGACTATGAGCAGCACAAATGCGACGATCCACGCAGCCGCCTTGGCGACATCGTTCTTGACGGGCACCCTCAACAGCCTGCCGCCCGCACCGGCGGCGTGCAACGCCGCGATCGATCCGGCGCACACCGTCAGCAGCAGGGCGTTCGCCGGTATTCGCAGGTTGAAGTCAATGCATGCGTGGCCGAGTCCCGCGATCATGGCGGCGGTCAGGCCGAAGGCCAGCGTGCCGCCGGGCTTCGACGTGTAGCCGGTTTGCAGCCCCTGGGCGACGACCATTCCCGCGACCGCCAGAAAGAGAAAAAGCCCCACAGCCCCTGTCTCGGCGGCGATCTGAAGATAATCGTTATGCGCGTAATCGACGACGCGGCTTATACCCTCGCGCTTGAACGCCGGAAATTCCCAGCGGTACGAGCCGAGACCGTAACCGGCCAACGGCCTGCGGCGTATCATCTCGACAGTATCCTGCCACACGGCGACACGAGCGCGATCCCCTTCGTAAGCTTTCGCGCCGCCCGCGCGGCCGCACCGTCCCGCCATCATGCCGGCGGGGATAACAACGATCAACGCAAGGACGGCGATCAAAGCCGAACGCTTCACCGGTCTCTGAACGAGCATGCCTACCGCAAGCACGCCCAAGCCCGCCAGCGCGGCGATCATGCTACCGCGAGACCTCGTCATGATCAGCGCGGCCGCCATCGCCGCGATCCCCAGCAGCATCGCCGCCCTCAGCAGAGGACCAAAGCGCCGCTTCGTTACGGCTGTCTCTCCCGCCGTCGCCAGCAGCGACACCAGCACCGGGATAGCGACTGCCACGAGGTTCCCGAAATGGTTCGGCGACAGGAGCGTTCCGCTCAAGCGGCCGCGATACTCGAACGGCTTGAGAACGCCGAGCGCCGTGTCGGGCGTCACGATGTGCTGCGCGACGGCAAACAGCGAGACGGCGCCGACGACCGCCGTCATGATGCCCAGAAGAGATCTGATCCTCGCAACGTCGCGGCCGTGCTGCACAACAAGAAAAAAAACGAAGACCAGGCCGCTGATGATCAGGTATTCGCGGCGCGCGTAAAAGTAGCGTTCAGAGGTCGCGAACTGGACGAAGCCCAAGACGAGCACGACCGCGAGCGGTATGAAGAGAGACGACACGGTTGACGAGATCTCCCCCTTGCGAACGGAGGCGGCGATATACCAGATCAGCCCCGAGACCGCCAGAAGGTGGGACAGCGCGACGGTCATGTACGACACGCCGCCGAAGCAGAGCACGTTGAGGATGAAGACGCCGCAGACAAAGATCGCCATAGCAAAATCAGTTGCGCCATAAATAAAGAGGGACAGACGTCTGTCTGTCCCCTTTATCAGCGTTATTCCATACTATGTTAGAATACAATATTGATACCGCTGAAGATCCTGTTCCTCGTGTAGCTGGCGTTCATCGCGGTGCCTTTGTCGCTGGCGAAATTCATATCGCCGAAACCCGTATTCCAGCCGAGCGGGCTGAAATCGGAATGCACATCGATGTAGCGGTATCCGAGCTCCAGGAACATCCAGGGCTTGAGCTGCTGCGTGACCATGAAGCCGCACTTCGTGATCGTCTCGTGCGGCTCGAACGGGCCGGCTGCGCCGCAAAGGTTCGCCTCCAGCTCGCGGTAGTCGTAATAGTATCGCGATTCCTGCGACGCGAAGAACATCAGGTAGGTCTTCGCCGTCAGCTTGTGCGTCAGCGCGCCATAGACGCCCTGCACCTTCGTGTCGGAATACGCCGGCTGCTCGGTGTTCTGCACCTTCAGCTTGTAGCCGATCTTCGCCTGCGTCGCGCGGGAGAAGAGGTAGGTCATATCCGCCTCGACGAACGGCTCGTGCGATTCGTTCTTTCCGTGCTCGGTGTCGCCCGCGACCGTCTGTCCCGGGATCGCCAGGCGCGGCCCCTTCGTGTTCGGTTTGCGATACTCATACCCTGCGCGGCCGTTGATGATGACGCTCTTGCCGAGGCGGTTCTTTATCCCCGGCGCGATAATGAACGCCTGATAATCCTTGCCGATATCGTCGTAGTCGCCCTGGACAAAACGCATATCCATCAGAAACAGCGCTTCGGGGAGCAGGCGGTAATTGAGGACCGTCATGAAGGTGTGCATGTTGTAGGTCAACGAATCGCCGACGATACCGCTCGACTGCATGAAATCAAGACGCTCGAAGTTATAGGTGAAATCGAACGATACCTTCCTGTTCATCCGGTAATCGACGCCTATCGTCGCGTCATACAGGCCGTAATCGGCGTTCTCCTGCAGGTTGGGCGAGGTGAACGCGTACATCCACGCATATTCCGACGACGTCGAACGGTTGCCCTGCAGATCATCGATCGGCTGCCGATACACGTACGGCTGCTGCTTGTACTGGAAAAATTGCTTAACGCCGACGGTAACCCGGTCAGAGAGGTCCTGGCGAAGCGTCATATTGACGTCATGGTTGTTGTCGAACTTGTCGCCGGGGCGCTGCGCGTAACCGATGTTCGTATATTCCCAGTCCGCCCCGATATAGCTCTTTTCATACGGGAGCTTGAACGCCATCTTCGGGCCGACCATGCTCTCCCAGCTCTTGAACTTTGGGTTCGACGACGTGCAGTTATCATCGTACTGCACGCGGGTGCGCAACGAGGGGGTGAAGAAATGGGTCCACTGCTTTTTCCCGTCCTCGCTCTTCGGTGCCAGCAGGTCGTTGACCGCATACGCGCAGCTGTTAGCAGCGAGCGCCGCGACGACGCAGAACGCTACGATAGAAAGCTTTTTCAAGGTCCCCCTCCCTTCGATTCGATTAATATCCCGTGCTCGTGTGGATCGGGCTTAACGACGTGCAGAAATTATCGGAAACGGTGTCACCGAACTTCAAAGCGTTAAACGAATTGACGACGCTCGGGAACGACAGGCCGTGCTCGACGTTGAACATCCCCTTGTCGAGATCGACGCCTTCGCTCTTCAGCGCATCGATATAGCACTGCGGATCGAGCGTGTCCTCGACCTCGCCCTGGAGACCCAGCGCCTGCACCATGACCACTGCCAGGTCGTCGCGCGTCACCGGCGAATCGACCTCCCAGCCGTCCATCGGCGCAATGCCGACGATCGTCAGGAGGTTGAAGTAATCGTCGACGCTGGCGGCGGCGGGCAAACGGTCTTCCAACGCCAGCACCCGGCACAGCATCTTCGCAAGATGGTTCTGATTGAAGTCCCCTTCGTCTGCAGGAGCGGCGGTCGGGCCGATGGCGGGTTCGACTATGACAGCAGGGGCCTCTTCCGCTTTCGCGGCGTCGGCTTTCGGCTCTTCCTTACCTGCCGGCTCGATAACTACTTCGTCTTTCGCTGTCGGCGTTCCATCGGAATAGACATGGTGCACGAAGCTGACAACGACAAAAGCCGTTAACAGGCAAACAAAGAGGCATCTGACGCCAAAGAACACCCCTGACTTCATTACATCCTCCTTTCAGAGATAGGACGTATCATTATTCAAGTGTACGGAAATAGTCGCGTTTTTTTATATATTAGGGATTGCCGCGAATTTGTCAATACATTTCTGCGCAACGGCGGATAACAGCCCGAATGGTCATCCGCCGTTGCGAAACGAAAGATTATTTCTTCGCCTTGATCCAGCTCATCATCCCGCGCAGTTTCTCGCCGACGGTCTCGATGAGGTGCTCGCGGTCCTTCCTGAGGAGCGCGTTGTAGACCGGACGGTTCGCCTGGTTCTCGAGGATCCACTCGCGGGCGAACGACCCGTCCTGCACCTCGCGCAGGATCCGCTCCATCTCCTTGCGGGTCTCGCAGGTGATGACCCGGCGGCCGCGGGTGATGTCGCCGTATTTCGCCGTGTCGCTGACGGCGGCGCGCATCCCGGCGATCCCCTTCTCGTAGAAGAGGTCGACGATCAGCTTCAGCTCGTGCAGGCATTCAAAGTAGGCGATCTCCGGCTGGTACCCCGCGTTCACCAGCGTGTCGAAACCGGCCTTCACCAGCTCGCTCGCGCCGCCGCAGAGGACCGCCTGTTCGCCGAAGAGGTCTGTCTCGGTCTCCTCCTTGAAAGTCGTCTCGATGACGCCCGCCTTCGTGCCGCCGATCCCTTTCGCGTACGCGAGCGCGATCTCTTTCGCCTTGCCGGTCGCGTTCTGGTAGATCGCGATCAGGCAGGGAACGCCGCCGCCTTCCTCATACACGCGGCGGACCAGGTTGCCCGGCCCCTTCGGCGCGACCATGATCACGTCGACGTCTTTCGGCGGGACGATCTGCCCGTAGTGGATGTTGAAGCCGTGCGAGAAGACCAGCGTCTTCCCCGGCTTCATGTGCTTCGCGATGACGTTCTTATAGATGATCGCCTGAACGTGGTCCTGCGCCAGCATCTGGATCACGTCGGCCTGCTTGCTCGCCTCTTCCGCATCGACCGGCTTGAAGCCGTCGGCCTCCGCCTTCTTGTAGTTGTCGGTCCCCGGCAGCTCGGAGACGATTACCTTCACCTTGCTGTCGCGGAGGTTCTGCGCCTGCGCGTGCCCCTGCGCGCCGTAGCCGATGATCGCGACCGTTTTCCCCTCGAGATACTTCAGATCCGCATCCTTGTCATAATACGCTTTTGCGCCCATTTCTCCCTCCCGTTTGTTGGCTTCCCGGTAAACAACATTTACCGGATGACCAATGACCAATTATCAAATGTCCAACATGGTATTAGTAATAATACTATTCCTTGTTGGTCATTGGTTCATTGGACATTGGTCATTTCTGTTATTTCCTTGCGATCGCGATCTTACCGGTACGCACCATCTCCTTGATCCCGAAGTTACGGAGCAATTCGACGATCGCGTTGATCTTCCCCTCCGCGCCCGTCGCCTCGACGGTCAGCGAGTTGTGGCTCACGTCGACGATCTTCGCGCGGAAGATATCGACGATCTGCATGATCTCGGAGCGCGACTTCTCGGTCGTGCTGACCTTGATCAGCACGAGCTCGCGGTCGACGAAATCCACCTGCGAAAAATCGTGCACCTTGATCACGTCGACCAGCTTGTTGAGCTGCTTCTCGACCTGCTCGAGGACCTTGTCGTCGCCACGCACCACGATCGTCATGCGCGACGTGGTCGCGTCCTGCGTCTCGCCCACCGTGAGCGAGTCGATGTTGAACCCGCGGCCGCTGAACAGCCCCGCCACGCTCGCAAGAACCCCTGATTTGTTTTCAACTAAAACCGAAATAGTATGCCTCATATCATCTCCTCGTTCTGCGTACCGCATGCAGCGTACTGCGCAAACACGCTGCACGCACGACGCAGTACGCTGTACGATTATGCGAGTCCTCCCATCATCTCCGTCAGGGAAGCCCCGGCCGGGACCATGGGAAAGACGTTCTCTTCGTTCTCTATCCGGCAGTCGATGAAGACAGGCCGCTTGATCGCGAACGCCTTCTCGAGGGTCGGCCGGACATCCTTTTTCTTCTCGACGCGCATGCCGACGGCGCCGAACGCCTCCGCGACCTTGACGAAGTCCGGGATGTAGACCGGGCAGCCGTCCTTGCGCTCGTTACAGACCTTGGGGCACTTCGGCCCGCGCGCCAGGCAGGTGTTGGAGTAGTTCTTGTTGTAGAACAGCTCCTGCCATTGCCTGACCATCCCGAGGTACTGGTTATTCAGGATGACGACCTTGACCGGCAGGCCGTTGATGACCGCCGTCGTCAGCTCCTGGATGTTCATCTGGATGCTGCCGTCGCCGGCGATATCGATGACCAGCTTGTCGGGGCGGCCCAGCTGCGCGCCGATCGCCGCGGGAAAACCGAACCCCATCGTCCCGAGGCCGCCCGAGGAGATGAACGTGCGCGGATAGACGTATTTAAAGAACTGGCACGCCCACATCTGGTGCTGACCGACCTCCGTCGTGATGACCGCGTCGCCCTTGGTGATGTCCCAGATCTGCTCGATGACATACTGCGGGCGGAGCGTGTCATCGTCCTTGTACGACAGCGGAAATTTCTGCTTCCACTCCGCGATCTGCGCGAGCCAGGCGTCGGTGTCGGCCTTCTTGACGATCTTGTTGAGCTCCGCCAGGACGCCCTTGAGATCGCCGACCACCGGTATGTCGACCCGGACGCTCTTGCTGATCGCGCTCGGGTCGATGTCGATATGGAC
>JAKLEM010000043.1 GCA_022711655.1 Candidatus Auribacterota bacterium | reverse complement strand
GTCCGCTGCCTGCGATGTTGAAGGCGCGGTCCCTGATCTCGCGCGGCGCGACGAAATAGCCGATGATCAGCGCGGCGACCATGACAAGAATAAGCCGCCTCTCTTTCACCAGCGCGATCGCGACGGCGCCGGCGGCCAGCCCGAGCCAGGCGCTCCTGGTAAGCGAGAGGGCGAGGGCGCACGACGTCAGGGCGAGGGTCCCGGCCGCCAGCAACCTCATGTTCCTGCGCACACCCCCGGACAGCGAGAGTGACAGCGCGACGAGCGTCGCCATCATCACGACGCCTGAGTAGGTCATGTGCATCCCCATCGTCCCGGTGATCCGGTGGTCGATGAGGAGGCCGTGCCTGACGACGACCGTGTAGAGCGACTGCCCGATACCGACCAGCGCCGAGATCCCGGCGGCGGCAAGGAGGGCGGCGATCCCGCGGCGCGCGGTCTTCTCGTCGCATCGGTTCACGACGAGGAAGAAGACGAGGATATGCCAGTAACTCTTGAATTCCTTGACGCTCCGCATCACGTCGATCGATAAGATGACCGAGAGGAGCTGGGTGGCGAGAAATATGACCACCGGTATCGTCATGACGTTCTTCTTCCACTCCCACCGCCGGCCGGCGATAGCGGCGAGAAGCCACGCGACGAGCGCGGTGATGATGGCGGCCTGCGACGCGGCGATAGAAAAAGTGACTGTGGCGCAAAAGACGATAATGCCCCAGGAGAGGATCGTCTGGTACAGGGCAGGCCGCTTTATTGCATTGAGGGTGTCGCTCATAAGTGACACTTGATCTTCCTGACAGATCGCTTCGTCGTCCCGCTTCGCGGGAGTCCTCGCAATGACGGATCCTTTATTTACGGTACGCGCAGTCGGGATGGTCGGGGGCGGTGCGTATGATCTCACGGATCTCGACGCAGTTGAACTCGCGGCCGCTGACGGTCCGCTGGGGGCCGAGGCGGTTCCGGTACGAAGAGCACCCGAAAACGCCGGGGCTCACCTCGACCAGCTTGGCGCACGGGTCGACCTCTCCCGCGCCGCAGCATTTCCCGCAGCGCTTGCAGATCGACTCGTACCACGCCTCCTGGTCGGCTTGCATCCTGTCGTACCGCGCCTTATCGTCAGCCATGCTAGAAACCCCATTTCCCCCTGATATCTTCACGCACTTTATAATAGGCGGCGCGGAGCCGGACATAGCCGGGGTTCCTTTGGACGGCATCGGCGAGAAGCAGCTTGGCGGTTTCATAGTCGCCGTTGCGGGCATATTTGACGGCCCGGTCGTACTGCTTGCGCTCGTCGACCTGGATGCCGTAGGTGCCGGCGAACAGCGCGACAACAAGCAGCGACAGAAAGATGATCCGCTTCAACCATTTCATACTATATCCGATCCATGCGCTCCTGAGAGCTACCTTGCAGTCCTTGCATTCTTTCCAGACGCCCGGAAAATAGGCCTTACACTTCGGGCACTGTCTGGGGTATTGGAACAGGAACGTGAACATCAGTCCCCCCCTCTCCTCGATCCTCTCCCGCCGGCGGAGAGGAAGCCCGCTTCAATTATGTTTCAGTATCACGACCCCGAGCGGCGGCAGCGTCAGCGACAGCGAATGCGGCATGCCGTACGAGGTGATCGGCAGCGCGTCGACGCCGCCGAAGTTGCCGTGGCCGCTCCCGCCGTAGTCCAGGCCGTCGCTGTTGAGCATCTCGGTCCAGCGGCCGTCCATCGGGACGCCGACGATATAGTTGTAGCGCGGCACCGGCGTGCAGTTGCAGACGATCAGGAACGTGGCGCCGTCCGAGCCGCCCTTCCGGAGATAGCTGATGATGCTCTCCTCCCAGTTGTTGCAGTCGATCCAGCGGAACCCGTCCTGGTCCGAGTCGCGCTGGTGGAGAGACGGCTCGTTCCGGTACAGCATGTTGACGTCGCGCACCCACCGCTGCATGCACGCGTGGAGATGGCCGCCGGTCAGGTGCCAGTCGAGGCTCCGGTCGTGGTTCCACTCGTTCCACTGGCCGAACTCGCCGCCCATGAAGAGGAGCTTTTTCCCGGGATGGGTGAACATATACCCGAAGAGGAGCCGCAGGTTCGCGAACTTCTGCCACTCGTCGCCCGGCATCTTGTTGAGGAGCGACCCCTTGCCGTAGACCACCTCGTCGTGCGACAGCGGCAGAACGAAGTTCTCGAAGAAGGCGTACCAGATGCTGAAGGTGAGCTGGTTGTGATGATACTTGCGGTAGACGGGGTTGTTCGCGAAATAGGCGAGCGTGTCGTGCATCCACCCCATGTTCCACTTCAGCCCGAACCCGAGGCCGCCGAGATAGGTCGGCCGCGACACCATCGGCCAGGCGGTCGACTCCTCCGCGGCGGTATGCGTATCGGGGAAGTTGCTGTAGATAGTCTCGTTGAGCTGTTTGATAAAGCTGATCGCCTCGATGTTCTCGCGGCCGCCGAACTGGTTGGGCGTCCACTCGCCCGCCTTGCGAGAATAATCGAGGTAGAGTATCGACGCCACCGCATCGATGCGCAGGCCGTCGATGTGGTATTTGTCGAGCCAGAAGATCGCGTTGCTGATCAGGAAGTTCCGCACCTCGTTGCGCCCGAAATTGAATATGTAGCTCTTCCAGTCGGGCTGGTAGCCGCGCTTCGGGTCGCCGTGCTCGTAGAGGTGCGTGCCGTCGAAGTAGATCAGTCCGTGGCCGTCGCACGGGAAATGCGACGGGACCCAGTCGAGGATGACGCCGATGCCGCGCCGGTGGAGATAGTCGACCAGGTACATGAAGTCCTGCGGCGTCCCGAACCTGCTCGTCGGCGCGAAGTAGCCGACCACCTGGTAGCCCCACGAGCCGTAGAACGGGTGCTCCATCACCGGCATGAACTCGACGTGGGTAAAGCCCATCTGCGCGACGTACTCGGCCAGGTACGGCGCGAGCTCGCGGTAGGTCAGGAACCGGTCGCCCTCTTCCGGCTTGCGCCGCCACGAGCCGAGGTGCACCTCGTAGACCGAGACCGGCGCCTTGAGCCCGTTGCGCGGGCCGCGCGAGGACATCCACTCGCCGTCGCCCCACTCGTAATCGAGCGTCCAGACGCGCGACGCGGTCTGCGGCGACGTCTCCCAGCTGTAGGCGTACGGGTCGCCTTTGTCGGCGGCGAAATCGTTGTGGTGCGATACGATGCGGTATTTGTACCGCTCGCCGGCGCCGAGGCCGGGGATGAACCCTTCCCATATCCCCGAGCTGTCCCACCGGACGCCGAGCGGGTGGGCTCCGGCGTTCCAGCCGTTGAAGTCGCCGATCACCGACACCGACTTCGCGTTGGGCGCCCATACGGCGAAATAGACGCCGTCGGCGTCGCCGGCGCGCATCGGGTGCGAGCCGAGCTTGTCGAAGATGCGGATATGGTTCCCCTGCCGGAACAGGTGGACGTCGTAATCGGTCAACAAGCTCGGCCCGTGGATAACTGCCCCTGCGTTCGACATGGCGCTCCCCTTAATGAGATTGCGTCGGGACTGCGTCCCTCGCAATGACCAATCAGATTATATCAGCCCTTTGCCGCTGATCCCTTTGTAGATCGCCAGGTGGTCCTGCACCTGGACGAGCGGCTTCTTCTTTTTCCAGAACGTTGCGTACATGAAATGCGCGATCTCTTCCCGCTGCTCGTGCGTGTACCGGTGGACGTTCGGGTAGAGCAGGATCATCCAGACCACCGCCATGAACTTCTCGAAATCTTCGACGAAGAAATAGACGCGGCTCCTCTTCGCGCGTATCACGGCGCCGGCATAGAGCGGGTCGCGCGCGATCGCGCGTCCGAACGCCATGAGATCCTGCGTGTTATGGTGCCCGCAGAACCTCCCCGCGAAATGCTCGTACAGCCAGCTCGTCGTGCCCGTCTCGCGCGTCGTCGCCGCCATCAGGACGGCGTGGACCGCGCCGACGGGGGCGAGCAGGTACCGGCAGATATTCTCCATATACCGCGGCCAATCGCTCTCCGACGAGTAGTACAGCGAGTGGTGCAGCGTCACCAGCTCGACGCGCCTCCCGCGCAGCCCGGTCTTCGCGAACCGCCTGGTCCGATCGACGTCGCTCAGGATCTTATTATAGTCGGCCCTGATCGTATCGACGTGCCCTGTCCACTGCCGGGCGATCCGCTCCCGGACGATGTCGAGCGCCTCCTTCTCGATGTCGACGAGGAAGAGGCCCCGCTGGAACGCCGTCTCGAGGATCCTGAACTGAGGCTCGTTGCTCGACCCGATCGACAGCGCCGTCATCGGCCGCCCGAGGGGCAGCTCTTTGGAGAGCGTCCGAATGACGTTGGCGAGCGACTCGCCGATGTCGATCTTGTCGCTGCTGTACCGCGACCAGATCCGGTCCTCCTCGGACATCACCGACTCGGCGATCCGCAGCCCCTTCGCGATGATCTTTTTTTCGTGGGAATCCATTATCCTTCGGGAATTTTGAGACGGAAGATCCGGTACGGCATCGTCCGCCTGGGGACGCCGTTGTTGAAGCGCGGCATCAGGTGGATCTGCGATGTGGTGACATAGAGCGTCCCATCGGGAGTTATGCAGATGCTGTCGGGCCACTGCAGCCTGTCGTCGGCGGCCACCGTCGTGACTTTCCCGTCGGCGTCCATCCTGATGACCGCGTTCTTTTCCAAAGCGGTCAGGTACAGGTTGCCGCCCTTGTCCGTTTCCATGCCATCGGTCGCGCCGGTGTCGGCGACATACTCGACCTTCGATTCGACCATCTGCGGCGCGACCGACCAGTCTTTGAGATATTCCGTCCTGATCCGGTAGAGCGCGCGGGCGGTCAATGCGTGATAGTAGAGCCAGCTGCCGTCGGGGCTCAGGGCGATGCCGTCGGCGTTGATCTGCGGCACCTCGCCGCTGTCCAGACGCCACTCCCTGCCGCCGATCACCGGCGCGTAGCCTTTTAACGCCTTGACGGAATAATGTTTTGCGAGCAGCCGCCGCTTTTCGCCGGAGACAAGGTTCACCACGATGATCGCGCCGAGGCCAGAATCGGTGATGTACGCGTACTCGCCGGCCGGGTCGATCCTGACGTCGTTGAGATAGCTGCCGTCGGGGGCGATCTGCTGGTCGAAATAGACGACCGTGGACACCTTGTTGTTGCCGGTCGCGATCTTGACCAGCTTGGGGCCGTCTTTCACGACCTTCTCGAAATTCGGGGCGCCGGCGTCGAGCGCCCACAGATAATCGTTCTTATCGACATACACGCTCTGCACGCAGACAAAGCGGTCTTTCGCGTCCTTCCCCTTCTGCCAGCTGTTCCACTCATCGTCCGGGTATTTCCTGAGCGTCATGTCTGACGTGATCTCGCCGACCGAGCAGTAATGCTCCGGATCCCAGCGCGGAAAATTGACGAAGATCCTGCCCGTGCTCGACACGGCGACGCCGGTCGGCTGAAAATCCCTGATAAACGACACCTCCTCGATCTGCGCGCGCTGCGGCGACTGCGGCGCCGGCTGAGCCGCTTCCCGAGGCGCACGTTTCACGCATCCGCACAGACACAGCACGAGCGGCGCACAACACCATATCGCTAATCGTCGCATAATCCCCCTCTTAAGTTGCATAACTGTACCCAAAATGAGAGCCGGCGGCAATATGTTTATGAGTACTTGATCAGGGGCAGATGGGGAGACCTTGCGACATTTTGTCTGGCATCCGAAATCCGTTCGCTGTACACTGTCGGCCTATGAGCATCAAAGCTGTCATCTTCGACCTCGACGGGACGCTGCTCGACACGCTCGAGGACATCGCGGACTCCATGAACGCCGCGCTGAAAAAGCGCAGGTTCCCGCCGCACGCCGCCGCCGATTACAGATACCTGATCGGGGAGGGCGTGGTGACGCTCGCCCGCAAGTCGATGCCCGCCGCGGCCGCGCAGGACCCGGCGGCCGTCGAAGCGGTCGCGCAGGCGATGCGCCGCGAATACGAAAAACGCTGGGACGCGAAGACCCGCCCGTACGACGGGATCGCCGGGCTCCTCGAGACGCTGCGCGCGAAAGGGGTCAAAACGGCGGTGCTCTCCAACAAGCCCGACGATTTCACGAAGCGGTGCGTCGACCGGTTTTTTCCCGGGCACCCGTTCGACGCGGTCCTCGGAGAGAAGATCGGCATACCGAAGAAGCCGGACCCGGCCTCCGCGCTCGAGATCGCGCGGCGCCTCGCCTATTCCCCCATGTTCTTTTGCTGCGTCGGCGATTCCGACATCGACATGAAGACGGCAAAGGCGGCGGGGATGCGCCCGGTCGGCGTGCTGTGGGGGTTCAGGACGGCGGAAGAATTAAGCGCGAACGGAGCAGCTCACTTATGCAAGAAAGCAGCGGATCTGATCGAACTGATCAACTGACCAAAGGAGGGATCGCATGAAGTATACGCGTATCGTGCCGGTGTTTTTCGCCATCACCGCTCTCTCGCTTGCCGGCTGCGAGACGGCGTCGGTGGAGCGCCCGGCGGGGTTTCTCAGGGATTACTCGGTCTTGAACGAAGGGACATTCTTCAAACAGCAGTTCGTCGCCCGTGACGCCGACTTCTCAAAATACAGGTCGGTGAAGGTCGTCCCGGTCAACTTCGACTACCTGATGGACAAGACCGTGGCCGATCCGGGAGACCTCGAGGACCTCGGACGGGCGTTCAGAAAGGATATAGAGAAGGCGCTCGCCGAGAAGGGGTTCAAGGTCACCCAGTATCCGACGAAAGGGACGCTCATCCTCGCCGTTGCGGTGACAGACATCGAGATACCCGACCGCGTCTTCAACGCAGCCAAGAGCCTCGCGCCGTACGGCATCGGGTTCATACCGACCGACACCAACGGCAGGACGGCGTTCGAGGGAAAATTCATCGACGCGGAGACCGGCAGGACGGTGATCGAGGTGGCGGAAAAGCAGTCGGGATCCGGCAGCCAGATCAACATCAAGGCTATGGCGATCGGCGGCTACATGAAGTTCGTGAACGCCGAAGCGTGCTTCAATGGATGGTCGAAACAGCTCGCGGCGATGCTGGATGAACTCAAGAAGCAACGGTAAGACGAATCGGCTATCGGGATAAGATAGACAGGCGGGGGATGTCTGTGTCAGCACCGCGAGATTTTCCCCGGCGAGGAAAATCTCGCTCGGCGACAATTCTCGCTCGTCCCTCGCTGCCGCTCGGGACCCCATGCCCGCTCGAATTGTCAACGTGCTGCCACAAACATCCCCCGCCTGTCTATTTCACCCCAGGGTTAGAAATTCACACCAACGCGCACGCCGACGACGTAGGCGTTGTCCGCCTTTGAGCGCCCTTTGGGGTGGATGATGTACTGCGTGTCGGGCTGGATGAAGAAGCAGGGCGTCACCTGGATCTTGTACGACAGGTCCAGCATTATCTCGTAATACTGCGGCTGTATGTCCTGCCCCAGGATGTCGCGCGCCTCCTCCTCGCGGTCGCTGATATACTCGCTCCATTGGCCGTACGCGAAGCCAAGGGCCGTCATGTCCATATTGCGCTTCGGCAGGAGCCCCTTGTAGGAGAGACCGGCGTCGAAGAAGAACGGGAACTGCGTGATCCTCGCCGGGGCGAGCGTCACGCACTCGAAGAGCGTGAGCCCCTCGTCCTCGCCCGGGCCGCCCTCGCGGTAAACCATCTGGTCGGCGTGGAGGTACATCCCGTAGTCACCGCTGTGCTCGCCCGGCAGCCGCCGGGAAAGGGTATAAGACCCTCCCTCCGTGTCTTGGTAATTGTCCACGAAGCTCCTGCCGCTGTGGTAATACCCGCCGACTTTGTAATTGCCGGGCATCCCCGTGTCACCCTTGAGCTGGTTGTTGAGATAGCTGAACTCCTGCGCGTAGAAAACGCCCCGGTGCAGGCGCAGCGTGAAGTCCATACCGTGAGCGGCGTCACGCCCGACGGCGGGGTCGCCGTTGTAGAACCCCGTCTTCGACAGGATCCGGTCTGTCAGCTTGATCTTCGTGCAGACGCCCCAGGTCGCCGTCGGATAGGTCGCGAACGGCACGTTGATCGGCACACTGATCGGGTTGCCGTCGATCGCGTTGTTGACGTAGAGCCAATAGACCGGCGACGATGCGAAATCGTCTCCGGCGCCGAGACGGCCTATCTTGATATCGACCCGGTCGCCGAACAAAGCCTGCTCGATGTACAGCGAATAGAGCCGGACCTGCTCGGAGCCGTAGATACTGGATGCGGTAAACTGGTTGTCGATGCAGTCATGGGAGAGGCTGCGCCCCGCGCGCCATATCCCCGAGATGTGGAACTGCGTCCCCTTGAGGTCTATCAGCTTGCCGAGATCGACGTTGAGATCGGCGCCGAGCGAGCTGTCGTACCGCGTCCCTTTCACCCGCCCGCCGATCGGGTTGCCGAGGACATCGGCGACATAGCTGCTCGAGACGGTGATCCCCTTTTCGGCAAGCCTGTCGCGCAGGCCGAACCAGTTGCCGGTGAGATATTCACGGTCATGCCCCGGCAGGAAGCTGTGGAACCACGGCGAGGCCTTCTGCAGCTGGTTGTAGTGGACCTCCGAGATAGGCATCGTATCCGGGTCGGGAGGGACGGCGGCGGAAACGATATCGGCCACGTCATCACCTCCCGCCGAGAACGCAGGGCCGGGCTGGGCGGACAGTACG
>JAKLEM010000042.1 GCA_022711655.1 Candidatus Auribacterota bacterium | reverse complement strand
GAGAATAAAGAAGACGCCGGCCCCACCAATAACTGGATGCAGAAAGGCGAGGCCTACGCGAAGCTCCGCGGCCTCTTTGCCGGCTCGATGAAGGGACGCACGATGTACGTGATCCCGTTCATCATGGGGCCGGTCGGCTCGCCGTTCAGCAAGATCGGCGTCGAGCTGTCCGACAGCATCTACGTCGTCCTGAATATGCGCATCATGACGAGGATGGGCGATGTCGCGCTGAAGGAGCTCAACGGCTCGGATAACTTCACCAAGTGCCTCCACAGCAAGTGCGACCTCAGCATCGACCGCCGTTTTATCTGCCATTTTCCCGAAGACAACACGATCTGGAGCATCGGCTCCGGCTACGGCGGGAACGTCCTCCTCGGCAAGAAGTGCCTGGCGCTGCGGATCGCGAGCTACCTCGGATACCGCGAAGGGTGGATGGCCGAGCATATGCTTATCATGGGCATCGAGAACCCGAAAGGCGAAGTCACGTATGTGGCGGCGGCCTTCCCGAGCGCGTGCGGCAAGACCAACCTCGCGATGCTGATCCCGCCGAAAGAGCTCGAGGGATATAAGGTGTGGACCGTGGGCGACGATATCGCCTGGATGCGCGTCGGCGACGACGGGCGCCTGTGGGCGATCAATCCCGAATCGGGTTTCTTCGGCGTGGTGCCGGGGACGAGCATGAAGAGCAACCCGAACGCCCTCAAGATGATCCAGAAGAACACGATCTTCACCAACGTCCTGCAGAAAAAAGACGGGACGCTCTGGTGGGAAGGGCTCGACGGCGCGGTGCCGGCGGAAGGGACCGACTGGAAAAATCAGCCCTGGACGCCGGGGTCGGGCGGGAAGGGGGCGCATCCCAATTCCCGCTTTACGTCGCCCGCGAGCGAATGCCCGTGCATATCGCCGAAATGGGAAGACCCGCACGGCGTGCCGATCAGCGCTATCATATTCGGCGGCCGCCGGACAAAGGTTGCGCCGCTGATCTACGAGGCGTTCAACTGGCAGCACGGCGTCTATGTCGGCGCGACGATGGCATCCGAGACCACGTCGGCCGCGACCCACGACGTCGGCGTCATTCGTCGCGACCCGATGGCGATGCTGCCGTTCTGCGGCTACAACATGGACTATTATTTTGGGCACTGGCTGAAGATGGGCAGGAAGATGAAAAACCCGCCCAAGATCTTCCATGTCAACTGGTTCAAGGTCGATAATAACGGCAAGTTCCTCTGGCCCGGCTTCGGCGAGAACCTCCGCGTCCTCGAGTGGGTGATCGACCGCTGCGAAGGGAAGGGAAAGGCCAAGGAGACGCCGATCGGCTACGTGCCGACCGCCGACGCGCTCGACCTGCGCGGCCTGTCTATCCCTGACGAGAATCTGACGCAGCTCCTGAGCGTCGACAAAGGGGCGTGGGAGCACGAGCTATCCGATCTCAAGGAGTTCTTTAAGAAGTTCGACGGCAAACTGCCGAAAGAGATAACGCAGGAATACGAAGCGCTCGCGAAGAGACTGGCCGGCTGCGCGTGTAAGAAATAGTCATAGGGAGATAATCGCATGACAACCGTAAACGACAGGGTCCTGACGGAGATCAAGCTCAAGGGCGTGACGCCGTTCAAGGAGGGGAAGGTTCGATCGGTCTACGATCTCGGCAACGCGCTCCTGATCGTGGTCACCGACCGCATTTCGGCGTTCGATTATATCCTGCCGAACGGTATCCCGTTCAAGGGGATGGTCCTGACCAAGCTGTCCGAATACTGGTTCGATTTTACCAGGGATATCGTCGAGAACCATATCATAACGACCGACGCGGGGAAGTATCCGGCGGCGCTGGCGCCGTTTGCCGATATCCTGCGGGGCCGGTCGATGCTGGTCAAGAAGGCGAAGCTGGTGCCGATCGAGTGCGTTGTCCGCGGCTATCTCGCCGGATCGGGGTGGAAGGAATACAAGAAGAGCGGGACCGTCTGCGACCGGAAGCTCGAGGCCGGGTACGAGGAGAGCTGCAAACTGACCGAGCCGATCTTCACGCCGTCGACCAAGGCGGAAGAGGGGCATGACGAGAATATCTCGATCGAGAAGATGTACGGCATCGTCGGCAAAGAGATCGGCAAGCAGCTCGAGGAATGCAGCCTCAAGATCTACAAGAAATGCCACGAGAAGGCGCTGAAGAGCGGGATCATCATCGCGGACACGAAGTTCGAGTTCGGCATCTACGAAGGCAAGCTGATCGTCATCGACGAGATGCTGACGCCCGATTCGTCGCGGTTCTGGCCGCAGGCGTCGTACGCGCCGGGGCGCGGGCAGGACAGCTTCGACAAGCAGTATGTCCGCGATTATCTCGAGGGCATCAACTGGGACAAGCAGCCGCCGGTGCCGAACCTGCCGGAAGAGGTGGTCCGCAAGACGTCGGAGAAATATCTCGAGGCGTATAAACGTATTACGGGGAAGAGCCTTATTTGATTGTTGTCCCATACGGCTCGTATTATAATCGAGTGGACAGGCCTATAAAGCCTGTCCACTTTTTTTGTCGGAAATAGTGTCTTGCGGAAGGAAGGCAGGAAGTGTCGCTGGCAGCACATTGCCGATGCGAGCGGGCATGGGGTCCCGCCCTAGGCGGGACGAGCGAGCAGCGGCGCTGAGCGGGATTTTCCTCGCCGGGGAAAATCCCGCGGTGCTGACAGGGATACTTTCTGCCTTCTTTCCATTGCTGTATGATAACAGGGTCGATATGCCTCGCATCCAGAACCTGAAAATTGAGATCCCGCGCCTCGATGTCCTGAAGCGCCTCCACTACAATATCTATAAGACGGAGGTATCGGACGAGGTGGATAATCTTATTGATAAAATGATCAAAGAGGCATATATTCTCATCCACACAAAAGCGGTCTACAGGGATTTTGCGGTTTCGGGCCGGACTGAGACGGAGGTACGGCTGGCAGGGACCGATTTCGCTGTCGTCGGTCGCGAAGTCGGCGCACTCCTCCGGAATTCGCATAAGGTTACGTTGTGTGCGATGACGGTCGGGGAAGACCTGCCGAGAAGATCGCACCAGTATATGTCCGAAGGGAAGAACACCGAAGGCGTCATTCTCGACGCGGTCGGCTCGGAGGCGGTCGAGACGCTCGCAGAAAAGGTAAGCGCTATAGTTCTGCGCAACGCGATGCTCGAAGGGGCGCTGACCACAAAGCGGTATTCGCCGGGGTACGGCGATTGGCGGGTCGAGGAGCAGCGCGGCCTGCTCAAAGCGGTCGGCGCCAATGAGATCGGGATCGATCTCAACCCGGCATGCCTGATGATCCCGGAGAAGTCGGTCAGCGCGGTTATTGGGTGGGAGAGATAAGGATCGATGAAAAGGGTGAAATAATGGAAAACATCTTAAAGGTTCTGAAAAATAAGATACTGGTCTACGATGGGGCGTTCGGGACGATGCTTCAGGGGAAGGGGCTGCTTACGCCCGGTATTTGCCCTGAAGAGCTGAACCTGACGCACCCGGATGATATCGTCGACATTCATTTGCAATATGTATTTGCCGGCGCGAATGTTATAGAGACGAACACCTTCGGTGCCAGCTCGATGAAGCTCCGGGAATACGGCCTCGAGAAAAAGACAAAAGAGATCAACGCCGCCGGCGTCAAGCTGGCGAAAAAGGCGGCGAAAGGCAAGGCCTATGTCGCTGCGTCGATCGGGCCGCTGCCCAAGCAGCTCCAGCCGCTCGGCGACCTTTCTTTCGACGAGGCGTACAGGATATTCTACGAACAGGCCGAGTATCTCTCCGAAGCGGGCGCCGACCTGATCATCATCGAGACGATGAGCGATATCAAAGAGATCAAGGCGGCGGTCATCGCCGTCAAGGACGCCTGCCGCCTGCCGGTCCAGGCGCAGATGACCTTCGATAAGGGCAAGTGGACCGTCAGCGGGACGCCGCCCGAGGTCGCTGCGGTCGTCCTCGGCGCCTGCGGGGCCGACATTATCGGCGCGAACTGCTCGAGCGGGCCCGAGGACCTGATCGGGACGATGCAGGCGATCGGCAATAATTTCGAGGGGTATCTGTCGGTCCTTCCGAACGCGGGGCTCCCCGAGCTTGTCGACGGCAAGACGATCTACCGGGCGACGCCCGAATATATGGCGGAGCACGCGGTGACCTTCGCGAAGCTCGGGGTCAACCTGATCGGCGGATGCTGCGGGACGAACCCCTCGCACATCAAGGCGATGGCGAGGGCGCTGCGTAACAAGAAGCCTGCGAAACGGGCCATTCCCTGCGGCCTGACGCTCGCGAGCCGGACGAAACTGGTGCGGCTTGCACCCGATACTCTGCCGATGGTGATCGGCGAGCGGATCAACCCGACCAACAGAAAAGACCTTTTTGCGGACCTTTCGGCCGGCAAGATGACGGTCGCGCGAAGCGACGCGGCGGCGCAGGCTCAGAACGGCGCGTCGATACTCGACATCAACATGGGCGCCGCCGGCCTTGACGAGGTCGAGCTTATGAAGGGCGCGATCGCCAATATACAGAATACGGTCGATCTCCCTCTGGCGATCGACACCACCGACGAGAGGGCCCTTGAGGCGGCGCTGAAAGAGTATGCGGGCAAACCGCTCATCAACTCGGTGAACGGCAAGAAGAAAAGTATGGAAACGGTGATCCCGCTGGCGGCGCACTATGGCGCGGCGCTGATAGGGCTGACGATAGATGAAAAAGGGATCCCCGCGAAGGTCGGCGAGCGCGTTTCGATGGCGAAAAAGATCGCCGGCGCGGCCGTCAAGGCGGGCGTCAGTAAAGACGATATCCTGATCGACTGCCTCACGCTGACGGTCTCCAGCGAGCCGGAGGGGGCGAAGCTTACCCTGGAAGCGATCCGCAAGATCAAAGGGCTTGGGCTCAAGGTCAGCCTCGGCGTGAGCAACGTCTCGTTCGGCCTGCCCAATAGGAGGGCGCTCAACGCCGGGTTCCTGTCGATGGCGATCGGGGCAGGGCTCGACGCCGCGATCATTAACCCGAATGACGGGCAGATCATGGACGCCTTCCTCTCCGCGTCGGTGCTGGTCAACCGCGACAAGCTTGCCGCGAGGTATATCGGAGAGATGAAAAAGCGCGAAAGCTCCAAAACAGCCGGAACGGCTGCCCCTGCGAAGAGCGCCGCCGCTCCGGCAGGGATCGAAGGCCGGCTCTATAACGCGATCCTTTTCGGCGAGCGCGACGGCATCAAGGACCTTATCGCCGAGGCGATCGCCGGCGGTATGAAGCCGTTCGATATCAATATTAAGCACCTTGTGCCGGCGCTCGAGGAGGTCGGGCGGAAATTCGAGCGAAAAGAGTATTTTCTCCCACAGCTTATCCTCGCGGCCGATACGATGAAGATCGCGTTCGACGTCTTGAAGCGGAAGCTTGCCGCCGGCGAGACGCAAAAGAGCTCGGGAACAATCGTCATGGCGACGGTCGAGGGGGACGTCCACGATATCGGCAAGAATATCGTGATCGCGGTCCTCGAGAACTACGGCTTCTCGATCGTCGATCTGGGCAAGAACGTTTCGTGCGCCGAGATCGTGGCGGCGGCGAAAAAGCACAAGGCGGACATCGTCGGGCTTTCCGCCCTGATGACGACGACGATGTCCGAGATGGAGAAGGTGACGGGCGCGCTTGCCGCTCAGAAGATCCCCGCGAAGACGATCGTCGGCGGCGCCGTCGTCACGCAGGCGTACGCGAAGCGGATCGGCGCAGACGGGTACGCGAAGGACGCGATAGACGCGGTCAGGGTCGCGAAAGAGCTGCTATCAGGGAAATGAAAGGGACAACTATCATGGCGAAAAAGGTTGCGATACTGTGTTGCATGCTGACGATTGCGGCCGCCGCGGATCTCTTCGCGATGGCGGGGAAAGCGCCGTCGATCTCGGAGAAGGTGGCGGTCGATCTTTCCCTCGAAAAGAAGAACAACGGCGCCGAATTTGCGATAGTGGTGAAGAACATTTCCCGCGGCAAGATCGACTGCGTTTTCCCGTCGTCGAACACGCAGGATTTTATCGTCAAGGACGGGTCGGGAAATATCATATGGCAGTGGACCAAGGACCGCCTCTTCACCGAGAAGCCAAAGAAGGTCCAGATCGACCCGGATAGATCCGCAAAATTCAGCGTTGTATGGGATTATAACGACAGCGACGGCAAGAAGGTCAAGGCGGGAAGTTATCAGGTCACCGGCACCCTTCCGGTCGTCCCCGGAGCGATCACGACACCGTCGAAAAAGCTGGTTGTCGCGGACGCAGATCTCGAGGGCCGCGGCGGATTCACGGTCAACGGCCAGCTGGTCGTGATGGGCGGCGATGTCTATATCCAGAGCGACGACGGGATATCGTACCTCATCGCAAATCAGAGATCCGATTTCAAGAAGCTCGCCGGAAAACAGATCACCGTCTTTTCATCGGTCATAGAGAACCTGTCGGATTCCCGCAGCCGCAAGATCACCATTACGAATTACAAGGTGAACGACACAAAACCGGCTCAGTAACTTTGTCAATGATGTGACGGTGCCGGGGCAGGTGTGGTATATGTGCGTCAGCACCGCGAGATTTTCCCCGGCGAGGAAAATCTCGCGGTGCTGACACACATACACCACACCCGCCCCTAATTGTAATCTTTCGGACGTGCCATGAAAGTTGCTCGGATCGAAGTCTTTGCCGTTGATATACCCTTCCGCGTGAAGTTTTCCCACTCGCTGAAAGAGCGCACCTCGTCCGAAAGCATTATTGTCAGGTTAACCCTCGATTCAGGCCATGTCGGATATGGCGAAGGTCTTCCGCGGGAATATGTTACAGGTGAGACGGTCGAATCGGCCGCGCGGACGATCCACTCCTTGATCGCACCATATCTATACCCACAGAACTTTCCGGATTCCGGTATGGCGCTTTCGTGCCTGGGTGGACTCGGCGAACACATCGCAGGCTGCAGCGGCGCAGCACAGTGCGCCGTTGAGCTGGCATTCCTGGACGCATTGGGCAAGGGTTGCGGTAAGTCCGTCGCGGACTTATTCGGTGGTCCCAAGCGAGATAAAGTATTCTATACCGGAGTCGTATCCGGAGGCAGCGTCTCGTCAGTCGTTAAATATGGCATGATTTATAAAATATTGGGATTCAGATATATAAAAGTCAAGGTCGGGGGCGGCGAAGATATTCGCAAGCTCATGATCTTGCGCAGGATCCTTGGCGATCGCGTCGATATCAGGGTCGATGCGAACTGTGCCTGGCGCTTGGAAGAAGCGCGCAAGATGATCGCGGAAATGAGGGCGATCGGCGTGAAGGCGGTCGAACAGCCTTTGGCCGCAGGCGATTTCGACGGGATGGCCCTGCTGACGAGAGATTCAGGTATCGATATCGTTGCTGATGAATCGCTGGTAACGGTGAGCGATGCCATCCGGCTTGCCGAGTCAAAGGCCTGTTCGATCTTCAACATCCGGATATCCAAATGCGGAGGTTTGTTTAACTCATTCAAGATAAAAGAGATAGCAAATAAACACGGGATTAAATGCCAACTGGGATGCCAAGTTGGCGAGACTTCGATCTTATCGTCTGCAGGCAGGATGCTGGCTTTGTTATGGCCTGATGTTAAGTATTTGGAAGGATCGTATGGGAAGTACCTGCTGAGAGATGACATAGCGCAAAATTCCATCCATTTCGGATTGTTGGGGACAGGGAAGAAACTCTCCGGAAGCGGATGGGGTCTGGATATTTCGAATGCCGCCTTTTCTAAGGGTTGGATACGTCCTGTATCTTGCCCTTAGAGAACATAAATGCTCCGTTTTGAAGCGCTCCGTTTCGTATATTAATTCACTTTTTAGATTTTTATCGATCATCGGGGTGTCATTCGTCTGTCTCTTTTAGTGTTGAATTGCACTGTATATGGCAGTTCGTTATGGCATGTATTATGCTAAATAATAATAGCAGAGTAAAAGAAAGTGAATAAGCGGTGAATGAAAATGATAGAAAGACTTGACAAGGAGCTGAGAAAAAAGTATAATCTAATCTAACTAAGGAAAAAGGCGGTCTCTATCTTGAGGCTGCAAAGCTACAGTCCGCGTGAGCGGAGGCTGAGTTGCCCTTATGTGGTGTTGAAACGGGGAAGCCGGCTCAGCTATGTAGCGAGCCGGCTTTTGTTTTGATAGAGGTTATAAGCTAAAAGCATTGGAGAGTTGAACAACAACTAACCTGATAGGTGACTTATGAAAAAGCGTGAGAACATCATGTCAATTCTTTTCAGAAAGGGGGTATCGCTGGTGACGGCGTTGTCGTTCATTTACGCCAACGTCATCTGGACAGCGCCGGTGCGTGCCGAGTATCTCGGCGACCGCGATCGTCAGGTGGACGATCGGGTTCGCGGGTCCGGCCGATTTAAAGAATCGGACGTGACAAAGCGCGCCGAGGAGAAAGAGCGCTCGCTGCAGCGTTCGCAGGATGTCCTCAAGGGGCTCAAGGACATCAAGTCGGATACCGATCGCGCGCGCCATGAGGCGGAGGCGCAGAAGCAGGAGCACGACATGCAGCGGATGCAGGCGGTACAGGAGCTGCAGCAGCGTGCGAAAGCGCGGGCCGATGCGATGAAGGGGAAGTCAAAGAGAACGACGACCACCGACGTATCAGGCAGGACGCTGATCAAGAACGCCGACGGGAGCATGGCGCAGATCCTGAACGAGCGGCGTAAGAACAAGGACGGGACGTTCACTATCACGAACACGTACGGGCTCGGAGGGC
>JAKLEM010000041.1 GCA_022711655.1 Candidatus Auribacterota bacterium | reverse complement strand
AGGTCTTTATGGGCGACACGGGGTCGCTGTCATTGGGCGGCGCGCTCGGGGTCGTCGCGATCCTGATCAAGAAGGAGCTCGTCCTCCTGATCGTCGGGGGCATATTCGTCGTCGAAGCGTTGTCGGTGATCATACAGGTCGCATCGTTCAAGCTGACCGGCAAGCGTGTCTTCCGGTGCGCGCCGATCCATCACCATTTCGAGATGAAGGGGTGGGCCGAGCCGAAGGTGACGATACGGTTCTGGATCGTCGCGATCATATTCGCGCTGTGTTCCATCGCGACGCTCAAACTGCAGTGATAACCTGATTCTGCGAACGAAGTAAGGGGTTTTTCAGATGAAGAATATGGACGTCAGGAACAAGAAAGTGTTGATCATCGGGATGGCGAAGAGCGGGATCGCCGCCGCGCGGATGCTCGTCAAGAACGGAGCGGATGTCAGGATCACCGACAGCGGCGCGAAGCCGGAGATCGCCGAAGAGGGCGAGAAGCTCAGGGGCTTCGGTGTCGCCGTGGAAACGGGTGCGCATACGAGGCAGTTCGCGGAAGGGGTTGATTTCATGGTGGTAAGCCCCGGCGTGCCCGACAGCTGCCCCGTGCTCGGCTGGGCCAGGGAGAGCCTGACGCCGGTGATCAGCGAGATAGAGCTTGCGTCGCGGTTCATGGACGTGCCGGTCATCGCGGTGACGGGCACCAACGGCAAGACGACCACGACATCGCTTATCGCACATATTCTGAACGAGAACGGGATCAAGGCGGCCGCCTGCGGAAATATCGGCACGCCGCTGTCGGCAATCGTTGTCGAGAACAGGGACATCGCCTACGCGGTGTGCGAGGTGAGCTCGTTCCAGCTCGAGAGGATCGTCGCCTTCAAGCCGTTCATCTCGGTGTTCCTTAACCTCACGCCCGACCATCTCGACCGGTACCCGTCGATGAAAGAATATCTCGACGCGAAGCTGTGCATCTTCGACAACCAGGGGCCGCGCGAGTGGGCCGTGGTCAACTATCAGTACCGCGAACTGGTGTCGGGCATCGTAGAGAGGAAGAAGATCAGCGGGATCTATTTCAACACCGTCAGCGAGCCGCTCGTCAACCTTTTCGCGCGCGACGGCGTCTTGTACCTGAACCTGCACAACCGCGAGGAGGCAGTGTGCCGCCGCGACGAGGTCCGGCTTTTCGGCGAGCATAACCTCGAGAATATCTTTTCCGGCATCGCCGCGGGTGTGATCTGCGGCGTGCCGCTCCCCGGGATCGCCTCGGCGCTGCGGAGCTTTCAGGCGGTGCCGCACCGGCTCGAATATGTCGACGCGGTCGCTGGCGTCGCCTTCGTGAATGATTCGAAGGGGACGAACGTCGATTCGGTGACCGTTGCGCTGAAATCGTTCGCCGGCGGCATCATATTGATCGCCGGCGGGCGGGATAAGGGCGGGGATTTCCGGCCGCTCCGCGATCTGGTCGCCGCGCGAGTCAAGGCGGTGATCGTGATCGGCGAGGCCGCCGATAAGATCGCCGAGCACCTCGCGGGAGCGGCGCCTGTCGCGCGGGCGGCGACGCTCGACGAAGCGGTCGCGTGCGGCCTGAGAGACGGCGCTGCGGGGGATACGGTGCTGCTGTCGCCGGGGTGCGCGAGCTTCGATATGTTCCGGAACTACGAGCACCGCGGCGACGAGTTCAGGCGGATCGTCCGCGAGCTCAAGGCGAATAACGGGTGATGCGAGCGCGCGCTGCGCGGGAAGGGAGGCGTCTCATGATGAGGATCGGTTTGCATTCGGTCGTGCTCACGGTTTTGCTGATCTCCGGCGTCTTTGCGTCTGGATGCGCGACGACAGATCCGCGCGTTGCGCGTTCCGGCGGAGAGACCGGGTGGAGAACGGCGTTCGCGCCGCCCGTGAAAGCGATAGCGGTATCGGAACTGCGGCTGCCGGTCAAGGCAACCATTGCGCGCCGTGAAAGCGCTTTGCGGCACAAAGGTTGAATATGCAGCGTGAGCGGGTCCTGCTCTTCATCATAATGATCGTGCTGTTATGCGTCGGGATCGTGATGATCTACAGCACGAGCGCGATCTTCGCCGATGTCAGGTACGGGAGCAATTACTATTTCCTCAAGCGGCAGCTGCTCTGGCTTGCGCTGGGGCTCGCGGGTTTCTTCACTTTTTCCCAGATAGACTATCACCGTTTTCGGGGATTGAGCAGGGTCGGTATCGTCGTGTCGCTGGTGCTGCTGGCAGCCGTATTCATTCCGCACGTCGGGCGGGGAGCGGGCGGCGCGAAACGGTGGATCAGTCTCGGCTTTTTCAGCTTCCAGCCGTCGGAGATCGCGAAGTACGCGACGATCATCTTTCTGGCCGACTATCTTGACAGGAAGCAATCAACGATCGGCCTGTTCTTCAAAGGCTTCATCCCTCCCTGCATGGTGCTGGGCGCCGTGCTGGTCATGATCGTCGCGCAGCCCGATCTCGGGACCGTCATCGCGATCGCGCTCGTCTCTCTGATCCTTTTTTTCATCGGGCGCGTCCGTATCGCTCATATCCTCACGATGATCCTCGGCTCGCTGCCGGCGCTGTATGTGCTGTTGTTCCGCGTCGAATGGCGGCGCAAGCGTCTGCTGGCGTTCCTCGACCCGTGGAAGGACCCGCAGGGGAGCGGGTTCCAGATCATCCAGTCGTTTATCGCGCTCGGGTCCGGCGGGCTTTTCGGCGTGGGGCTCGGGCAGAGCAGGCAGAAGCTCTTCTACCTGCCCGAGGCGCATACCGATTTCATTTTTTCGATCATCGGCGAAGAGCTCGGCCTCGTCGGCACGCTGGCTGTCGTCGTCCTGTTCATACTGTTCCTGTACCTCGGCGCAAGGATCGTCCTGCGCGCCGCCGACTATTTCGGGCAGCTCCTTTCGGCGGGCATCGTTTCGATGATCACGCTGCAGACGATCGTCAATGTCAGCGTCGTGACAGGGTCGATACCGACCAAAGGACTGCCGCTGCCGTACATCAGCTTCGGCGGCTCGAGCCTTTTGCTTATCATGACCGCGACCGGTGTCCTCATGAACGTCGCGAAGCAGGCCGGTAAAAAGGTCGAGAGCAACCCTTTTGCGAAGCACAAGAACAGGTTGGTCGATCTGGGATAGGGGACGTGGCACGCGGAGGGGCTTTATGAAAGCGTGTTTAATTGATTTGATTGTTTTTTGATGTCGTGTTAGGATTGCAACGTAGACGTTCAATGGACCGTTCATGAAGCTACTTATAGCGGCTGGGGGGACAGGGGGGCACATCAATCCCGGGATTTCGATCGCGGAAGCTGTCCGCGTCCGGTGGCCGCAAAGCGATATACTGTTCGTCTGTTCTCAGCGTGAAATTGAAGAGCGCATCTACACTCGCAAAGGGCTCTCGTTCATAAAGACCGGCGCGCGAGGGATGCGGCCCGGGATAGCGGGCAAGATAGTTTTCCTGTGGGCTTTTGCCGTATCGATCTTTGAGTCAGTGGCCATCATCAGGCGGTTCCGGCCCGACATCGTGCTCGGGATGGGCGGATATGTCAGCACGCCGCCGGTGATCGCTGCGCGGCTGTGCGGCGTTCCGGCTCTGCTTCACGAGCAGAACAGCATTCCCGGCAAGGCGAACCGTCTTGCCGCGCGGTATGCGACGGCGGTGATGACCGGGTTCCCGGCCGCGGCGGCTTGGTTCGGGGGAAAAAAGGTCGTCTTTACCGGCAATCCGATCCGCACCGGCCTCTGCGATGCGCGAGCGGCCGACGGGTACGAGCGGTTCAGTTTTACGCCCGGCGTCTTTACCGTTCTCGTCGTTGGAGGGAGCCAGGGGGCGGTCGCCCTGAATGAGCGCGCCGTCGGCGCTTTCGGGATCCTGCAGGAACGGGGGTGCCGTTTCCAGGTCGTCCATATGGCGGGCAAGGCGCGCGACCAGGTGAGTGCCGCGTATGCGGCGAAAGGGATCGTCGCGCACTGCGAGACCTATTTCGAAGACATCGGCCTCGCGTACCGGACGGCGGATCTGGTTATCTCGCGGGCGGGCGCCATCGCGCTGGCTGAGATAGCGGCGTTCGCGAAGCCGTCGATACTGGTGCCGTATCCGCACAGCGCAGACGGTCATCAGCTGGCGAACGCGCGGTATCTGGCAGACGGCGCCGCGGCGGTCGTCATGGAAGAATCTGCGTTGACCGATGAAACGCTTGCAGAGCGGATATATGCGTTCTATTCTGACGGGGGGATGAGGGAACGGTACGGCGCGAACAGCGGTCGGCTGGCGGTGCGCGATGCGCAGGCGCGGGTTATAGAGGTAGTAAACGAGGTTATGAATAAGGCAGTACACACGCATGTTGGACGGGATTAAACGGGCACATTTCATCGGGCTCGGCGGCATCGGGATGAGCGCCCTGGCCCGGCTGATGATCCTGAAAGGATATCGCGTTTCAGGATCCGATATAACGCTCAACGAGAACCTCAAAGGGATGCGGGAATCAGGCGCTGAGATATTCTGTTCTCACGCAGCGCAGAACGTTGCAGGCAGCGATCTCGTCGTCGTGTCGTCGGCGATACGCGTCGACAACCCCGAGCTCGCCGCCGCCCGCAGGAATAACATCCCGGTACTCCACCGATCCGAACTGCTGCGCGAGTTGGCAAAAGGCAGGACGGGTATCGCCGTCGCCGGCATGCACGGAAAGACGACCACGACCAATCTGATCACCCACGTTTTCAAGTACGCCGGCTTTTCCCCTTCGTATGTCGTCGGGGGCATTCCCCGCGAAGAAGGGCTCAACGCCGCCTGGGGGCGCGACAACTACTTTATATACGAGGCCGACGAGAGCGACGGGAGCCTTGTGAATTACTCGCCGTCATATTCGATCATCACCAATATAGAGGAAGAGCACATCGGCTACTTCGACTCGATCGACTCGATCCTTGTCGTATTCAGGAAGTTCATCGACAACCATGTCCGGAAGGACCGGATCTACTGCTGTATCGACTCCCCTCATCTCGCGGGACTTATCAACGAGCGGCCCGGCGATTTCAAGACCTACAGCGTCGACAAGCCGGCGATGATACATCCCACGCAGATCGAGCAGCAGGGCGCCGCCACGCGCTTCGGCGTCATGCACAACGGCCGGGTGCTCGGCGAGGTGACGCTCAATATCCCCGGGATCCATAACGTGTCGAACGCCCTGCCGGTGATCGCGCTCGCGACCGACGTCGGCATACCGTTCGACATGGTGCAGGGCGGGCTCGCCACGTTCCAGGGCACGATGCGGCGGATGGAGCTGCTCGCGTCGGTCAACGGCGTCAGCGTCTACGACGACTATGCTCACCATCCGACCGAGATAATGGCGACGCTCGCCGCGCTGAAGAAAATGACGAAAGGGCGGGTGATCGCCGTGTTCCAGCCGCACCGGTACTCGCGCCTCATGCATCTTTTCCCACGGTTCGTCGACGCGTTCGGAGCGGCGGACACGCTGATGTTGACGGACGTGTACGGAGCCGGCGAGGAGCGGATCGATCGGGCCAGCTCGAAGGAGCTGTACCGGGTGATGTGCGAAAAGGGAATCCGCAACGTCGAGTATGTGCGCGACAGGCAGGGGATCATGAACCGGCTGATAGATCACATCCTTGCGGACGACGCAGTCGTCTTTATGGGGGCGGGCGATATTACCAAAACGGCCGCCGAATTTGCGAGCGTGCTCAGAAAGGGAACGGCCCACGCGGAGAAGTGCTCTCCGCGCGCCGATACGATACACATGACCGGGGACTAAACCACAACAGCCGAGGGAGGTGCGTATGCGCAAGCATGATCGTGACATTTTCTTCAAGATGATCAGGGGAAAAGTCGGGTTCAACGAGCTGATGAAGCGGCATACGACCTTCAGGATAGGCGGCCCTGCGGAGGTATGGCTGGAGCCGGCCGATGTCACGGAGCTGCGGCTGATCGTGAGATATGCGAACGATAACGGTATCCCGCTCACCGTTGTCGGCAACGGGTCGAATCTGCTGGTCAGCGACCACGGGGTGAAAGGATTCGTCGTCAGCCTCGCGGCCGACGATTTCAAGAAGATCGAGATCGTCGGGAATACGGTCGTCGCGGGCGCTGGCGTCTCTCTGCCGTACCTGCTGCAGAACATGAAAGAGGCGGGGCTCGGCGGCCTGGAGCCGCTGGTCGGTATCCCCGGGACGATCGGCGGGGCGGTCTGCATGAACGCGGGGATCCCGGGCCACTGGGTCGGCGACGTCGTCAGGGGCGTCAGCGTCATGGAGCGCGACGGAAGCATCATGGCGAAGGACCGGGACGACCTCGGTTTCAGGTACCGCGGCTGTGACGGGATGGGTGAATCGGTGATCCTTGACGTCGTCCTGTTGCTGAAGCCGGCGCCGAGCGACGCGATCGCAGGGTGGATGAAGCATTACCGCGAGATGCGGCTGCAGTCGCAGCCACAGGGGTCGAGCGCCGGGTGCATCTTCAAGAACACGGAGAAATTCCCGGCCGGGTACCTGATCGACCGTTCCGGCTTTAAGGGGACGAGGACCGGCGGCGCCGTCGTTTCTGAGCGGCACGCGAACTTCATAGTGAACGAACACGAGGCGACGGCGAACGACGTCCTCGAGCTCATCGGCAGGATCAAGGCGTCGGTGCTCGAGCGCGAAGGGATCGTCCTGGAACCGGAAGTGAAAATAATGGGAGAAGGGGTATATGCGAACTAAGATCGGTGTTCTGTACGGCGGCGGGTCGAGCGAGCGCGAGGTGTCGCTGCGTTCCGGCACCGCGATCCTGAACGCGCTTCAGACGAAAGGACACGACGCCGTCGGCATCGACGTTTCCGAAAAAACGGTCGAGACGCAGCTGCGAACAGCGGGGGTTACGGTCGCCTTTATCGCGCTGCACGGCCGTTTCGGCGAGGACGGGAGGATCCAGCGGGTCTGCGAGAAGCTCGGCATCCCGTACACCGGCTCGGGCGTTGCGGCCAGCGAGATCGCGATCGACAAGATCAAGACCAAAGAGGTGCTGGTCAGGAACGGGATCCCGACGCCGCGCTCCGAGTCGCTCGGGAAGGGAGCCGGAAAGGCGCGGACATTGCCCGCGGCGTTCCCGTGTCCGATGGTGATCAAGCCGGCCCTCGAGGGGTCGAGCATCGGGCTGTCGATCATCGACCGCCGCGATCAGCTCGACGAGGCGCTGGAGCGGGCGTTCTCCTACGACAACGAGGTACTCGTCGAGGAGTTCGTCAAAGGCAGGGAGCTGACGGTCGGGATCCTCGGCGGACAGGCCCTTCCGGTGATACAGGTCGTCCCGAAGAATGCCTTCTACGATTACCAGGCCAAGTACACCAAGGGGATGACCGAGTACATTGTCCCCGCTCAGATAGACGGGGGCAGCGCGCGGAGGGCGCAGTCTTTGGCGCTCCGGACGCATCAGGCGATCGGATGCCGGGACCTCTCGCGGGTGGACATGATATTGACCGATGCCGGTGATGTTTTTGTCCTGGAGATCAACACGATACCCGGATTCACGGAGACGTCGCTGCTGCCGAAAGCGGCCCGCGCCGCCGGTATAGGGTTCGAAGACCTCTGCGACAGGATCCTCGCCATGGCGTGCGAGCGGGAACCGGCGGCGGCCGGCGGAAAAAACGATAGCTATACCAGGGGATCCAATGTATAAAAAGCGTTTTATGGGGCGTTCGCGCCCGAAGAACAGGCGCAAAAAGCTGAACCTTGTCCTCGAGAGCGCGCCGCTGCGCAAGAAGCGCAAAGGGCCGTTCCATTCGCCCGGGAGCCTCTCCGGCCTGATCGTCATAACGATATTCATCGGGGTTATCGGCGTCAGCCTTTTCGCCCTTTCGAAAAGCGTGATGGCGCTTTTCGTGGAGGATCCCCGGTTCGCGGTCTCGCGCGTCGAGGTCACGAATGTCAGGATCTTCACTCCTGAGGAGATAGTCGCCCTCGCGGGCATACCGGTCGGCACGAATATCTTTTCCGTTGATCTGGCCGAAGCGAAGAAGCGCATCGAGGACAACCCGAATATCAAGCGGGCGGACCTTTCGAGGGCGTTCCCGGACAGCGTGCAAGTCAGGGTCTACGAGCGCGAGCCGGTCGCGATCCTCGACGTCGGCAAGAACTATCTCGTCGACGAAGAAGCGGTGCTGCTGTCGTGGGACGGGCGCTGGAACGTGAAAGAGCTTCCGCTGATCGCCGGCATGGAGAGCGGGGCGAAGTTCGTCGACAAGCGCATCGTGTCCGACAACGTTGCGGAGGCGATCAGGATCGTCCTGCTCTGCGGCGCGTCACGGCTCGGCACGGCGCTGCGCATCACGAAGGTCGATGTGTCGAACGTCGAGGATATCGTCTGCCAGACCGACGCGGATTTCGTCTGCAGGCTTTCCCGGGGGTGCGGCCCGGAAAAGTTTGAGCAGCTTTTGATGGTTTACCGCGATCTGAAAGCGAAGGGTACCGAGCCTGCGGTGATCGACCTCCGCTTCGTCGACGCGGTGGTGACGCCGAAAACGGCCAAGGATATGAAACAGAAGACATAAGGCAAGGGAGCTGTCATGGGAAAAGACGGGGAGATAATAGTCGGGCTTGATATCGGGACTACGAAGATCTGCGCGATCGTCGCGGAGGCTGACGCCGAAGGGCGTTTGCGGGTGACCGGTATCGGGTCGACGCCGTCCAAGGGGCTGCGCAAGGGTGTCGTCGTCGATATGGAGAGCACCGTCGAGTCGATCAGTAAGGCGATCGAGGCTGCCGAGGAGATGACCAACGTGGAGATCGAATCGGTCTTCTCCGGCATTGCCGGCGGGCACATCAAGGGGTTCAACAGCCGGGGCGTGATACCGGTGTCGGGCGCGGGCGGCGAGATTACCGATGACGACGTCAAGCGGGTGATCGAATCGGCCAAGGCCGTATCTATACCGATGGACCGCGAGGTCATCCACGTCATTCCGCAGGAGTACATCGTCGACGGGCACGACGGCGTGCGGGACCCGAAAGGGATGACGGGCGTGCGCCTCGAGGCGGAGGTCCACATCGTGACCGGCGCGATCGCGTCGGCGCAGAACATCATCAAGAGCATCAACCGCGCGGGGATCGACGTCGAGGATATCGTCCTGGAGCCGCTCGCCTCCAGCATGGCGGCGCTCACCGAGGACGAGAAAAAGAACGGCGTGATCCTGATCGACATCGGCGGCGGCACGAGCGACGTGGTCGTCTACGTCAACGGCGCGATACGGCACACCGATGTCCTGTCGGTCGGCGGCGACCATATCACCAACGATATCGCGATCGCGTTGAAGATACCGATCAGCAAGGCCGAAGACATCAAGAAAAAATACGGC
>JAKLEM010000040.1 GCA_022711655.1 Candidatus Auribacterota bacterium | reverse complement strand
GATCCCCACCGAGAGCGCCGCCGCCGGCACGGCATCGGGATCGCCGCCGAAGAAACGCGCATTTGCCAGCCGCGTCCGCTGGTCGAGCAGGACCTTGCGCGTCTGCGACAGCGGGTCGGAGCCCGGCTCGTTGAACCCGATATGTCCGTTATCACCGATCCCCAGCAGCTGGAGATCGATGCCGCCCGCCTGCCTGATCGCCTCCTCAAAGCGCCGGCACTCGGCGTCGGCGTCGGATGCCATGCTGTCCAGAATATGGATATTTTCCTGCTTAAAGCCCCGCGGGTTGTCCCGTTCGTCAAAGAGGTATTTGTCGAAAAGGTTCTCGTACATAAAGGTGCGATAACTGTTGCGGTCGCCCCGGGGAAGCCCGCAGTACTCGTCGAGGTTGAATGTCCTGACCCGCGACGCGTCGATCCCTTCCTCCCGCAGCATCCTGATCAGTTCGCGGTAGGTCTTGACCGGCGTCGAGCCGGTCGCCAGCCCCAGGACCGCATCGGGCTTTCTCCTGATCAGGTCGGCGATACGGCGCGCAACCTTCTTCGCAAGCATGTCGTCATTGTCTGATTCGTCGGTCGTCGGAGGAGTCTTCTCCGCGACCGATATCCACTCATCCCAGTACGCGCGGCTGTCGATAAGCTCGCGGAGCGCTCTGCCCAGCACGCCCTTATCCTCGATCCGTCCTGCCATACCGTAGTGCGACGGAAACACCCGCTGCTGTACCATGATCGCCCCGTAGTGCCCCAGAACCGGGCAAAGCAGCTCGTGCATCAGGTATTCGTCGAGAAGAGAGGGCGGCCCCCGCTCCTGCAGTTCCGCGATAAGGTCTTCCGAAACGAACATCTCCCCCATGCCTTTACGGTGCCAGCTCAACACAAAGTCGTCAGGCCCCTTGACCACCGAGTAGAAACCGTAGATCTTCGTTTTCGAGAGGTCATTTTCGTACGGCTGCATCAGCCGTTTGAGCTCAGCCGGGATATCGGTACGCTGCATAAGCTGCCGCACCATGCCGATCATACGATCGCGGTATAGAGCGGTGACATCGTTGCGGCGTATATCGTCAAGGCGGCCGACGAAGGCGTCCCGGGCGCCGGTCCCCTGCATGATGTAGCCGTCAGCGGCCGCGGCATAAGAGGTGCCGGACCGGTATGCGGCCTCGATCGCCCTATCGATGTCGCCGTTGAACGCCAATTGCATGTAGCGCAGTTGTTCCCCGCTGAACCACGGTTCAAAGCTTTCCGCCGAGATCAGGTCTGTCAGCCTGCGCCACTGCTCGGCGGCACTGCGAACCTTGTCGGCAAAGAACCGGTACAGGTCGCTCGCCTCTCCCGCCCGCCAGAAATATGCCGTAAAGGCGACCGTCGCGCTCGTCCCTCCGAGCAGCATACCGGCAAAGACCGCCTCGGCGCTCCTCATCAGAAAACCGGTGGGGATAGCGCCGAACATGGCGCCGATAGTCCCAAAAATAAAGATCGCCATCGCCTCCTCGCCGGCGCTCGGATAATCGTCCAGCCTCACCAGTCTGCTTATGCCGTTGACTACGGCGCAAAACAGGGCGCTCAGAGCGGAATATCCGGCAAACACGCCAATAAGCCCGAGCGTCAGCGGGACCAGCATCGACGGGGGGAAGTTGATGGTCGTCGCCTGCCTGATCGCATCGGATATCTCGCCCCCAACGGCTGCCCGCACGAACGGCCCGCCGATCATGAACATGGTAAGAACGGCGATCCTGCCCGCCGTGTTCGCCAGGCGGCGAACCGGCGACCGCTGATCGCCGTTAACGGAGACGCCGCTTCCCTGCTCCGCCGTCAGCTTCTGTTTCTGGAATATCGAGGGAGGGGCAAGCGTATCCCCCATAGATGGGGCAATGCCGGCCGTCAGCAAGCAGACCATCACACCGCATGAGATAACGCATTTTACAATATGTTCCATGCTCTCACCCCATAACCCTGCCATTAGCAGTATTATACACGACAAATATGCATTTGTCAATCTCACCGCCCGGGAAGCAAAAAGGGATGAGACATGCTTGCCTTGCGCTTGTCTCATCCCCTAATTGCGTAGAATAATTACTCGACCGTTATCGAAGCCTCTTTATCCCCGTTTTTACTGCAATGCGCCTTCACGCTGACCGTGTCGCCTTTCTTCAGCGACGGTATCAGGTAGACCGCCTTCTGGACGTTATCGGTCTGCATCAGGTACTTCTGGTCGACAAGCTTCTCGCCGTTGACGTGGACGTCTATGATATCGATAAAATGCGCGGCAGGGTCGGACACCTTGTGCTCGACGACGATATCGAGCTGCGTCCCGGTTATCCTGACATCGACCTTTCGCGCCGGATGCGCATATGCAGAGCCAGCGGCGAAAATCAAAGCGACGACACAGAAAACAGCACAACGACGGTTACGCATCATCACACTCCTTGGTCTGAGAGTTACGCCGCCGATGCCTGCTGCATCTTCTTCCGGGCGGCCTTTACCTTGATATTCTTATAAACGATCAGTCCGCCGTGGATCGAGGCGGCAGCGAGCGCGAAGATCGCCACATACTCGTGAAGCTCCTGATCGGCTTCCATAAACCCCGTGACGGCAGCCGCGAACATCGCAGAGTACGCGACAATGCCCAACCAGACGATGATGTTATAGAGAGTAAATATCTTTTTCAATGGTCGCTCCGTTCTCAGCGGTTAATGCCGCGGCTTTTCTTGTATGAGCCGCCCTTCCATTTATGTTCCATGGTGCCGCCGCGCGGGCTGAACGTTCCCGACGGGCCGCTCCCCAATATCGCAGGCCCGCCGCCGCACGATACGGCCGCTCCGCCGCACGAGCGGCCGGCGCTCGCAGTCCCCGCCGCCGGCGCAGCTGCGCCGCCGCTCCTTCGGCAGGTCCCCGCATCGCTCGTCCCGCCTGAAAACGCCACGACCGCGACACACAGGATCATGCACGCCGTCTTCATATGTCCCTCCTTTACAGATCAGTTAATGGAAAGACTTAACTGTTCCGGCGGGATATGGCCGCCGGGAGCGATGTTGTCCTCGACGATGTCGGCGATCTTCTCGGCCAGGATGAAAGGCAGGCTGAGCTGCGCCGCGAGCGCATTGACGATCCGCTTCCTGTCCCAAACGATCTGGTCGGACGGGATACCCGGCTGCACATGGTCCATGATCCGCCGCAGCTGCGCCCTCTTCTCCCGGTACAGGATATACGACTTGGCCGTATCGACCTGGCCCATCTCCATCAGCACGCGCTCGACGAGGTCCTGTATCTTCTCGATGTCAGGCACGGTCCCGCCGTATTCCTTATTCAGGTAGAGCGTCACCGACGCGGCCAGCTCGTCCGCGAGAAGGCGGTCTTCAACGCCGGTGGAACGCAGGGCCTTGAAGATGGCGTCGGCGATCTTCTTCTTCTCGAACGGCACGACGGTGCCGTCGCGCTTCTTGACGAACTGGATCTTGCTGTTCTCTTTCTTTTCCATGATCACGACTGCTTATGGTTATTATCTTTCGGAGAGAGGAGGTTCTTTACCTCATTCATGAACTCGTTCACGTCCTTGAACTGCCGGTAGACCGACGCGAAACGTATATAGGCCACCTCGTCGAGGCGGTGGAGCTTCTGCATGACCAGCTCGCCGATGTCGGTGCTGTTCGCCTCGCGGTCGTACCGCTTCATCAGCTCTTTCTCGACGGCGTCGACCGCCGCCTCTATCGCCTCCATACTCACGGGGCGCTTTTCGCACGCCTTGATCACCCCCGCCAGTATCTTGTTGCGGTCGTAGTCTTCCCGTCGGCTGTCCTTCTTGATCACCTTCAGCGCCATCTCCTCGATCCGCTCGTATGTGGTAAATCGTTTTTCGCACCGCATACACTCGCGTCGCCGCCGTATCGCCGTCCCGTCCTGCGATTCGCGGGAATCGACGACGCGGTCCTCAAGATGGTTGCAGAAAGGGCACATCATATTTAGTAGCTCAATCCAGCATACAGCGGGAACTTCCTGCAAAGGTCGATGACCTCTCCCCGCACCTTCTTCTTCGTCCCCTCGTCGGCGATGGCGCCGAGAACGGTAGCGATCATCCCGGCGATCTGCTTCATCTCGGCCTCTTTCATCCCGCGCGTGGTGACCGCCGGCGTCCCGATACGGATACCGCTGGTGACAAAGGGGCTCGCCGCGTCGAACGGGATCATGTTCTTGTTGACGGTGATCCCCGCGTCATGCAGCGCGTTGGCGGCGTCTTTTCCGGTCAGCTTCGCGCTCGAGACGTCGACCAGCATCAGGTGGTTATCGGTCCCGCCGGAGACGATACGCAGCCCCTTCTTCGACAGCTCGCCTGCGAGGCATTTCGCGTTCGCGACGATCTGTTTCTGGTAATCCTTGAACGCAGGCGACAGCGCCTCTTTGAGCGCGACCGCCTTCGCGGCGATCACATGCTCCAGCGGCCCGCCCTGGATGCCGGGGAAGACCTGCTTGTCGATCTCTTTCGCGAACTTCTCCTTGCAGAGGATCAAGCCGCCGCGCGGGCCGCGGAGCGTCTTGTGGGTCGTCGTCGTCACGCAGTCGCAATGCGGCACCGGGCTCGGATGGATACCCGCGGCGACGAGGCCCGCAAAATGGGCCATATCGACGAAAAGGAACGCGCCGACCTTGTCGGCGATCTTCCGCAGCCGCTCGCTGTCGATGACCCGCGGATAGGCGCTGGCGCCGCCGAGGATCATCTTCGGCTTATGTTCGACCGCGAGCCGTTCGATCTCGTCGTAATCGAGCATCTCAGTTTTCTGGCTCACGCCGTAAGGAACGATCTTGTAATACCTGCCGGAAAAATTCATGGGATGGCCGTGGGTCAGGTGCCCGCCGTGGGCGAGGTTCATCGCCAGGACGGTGTCTCCCGGATTCAGCAGCGCGTAATAGACCGCCATGTTGGCGTTCGAGCCAGAATGGGGCTGTACGTTGGCGTGCTCGGCCCCGAAAAGCTTTTTCGCCCGGTCGATAGCCAGCTGTTCGGTGACGTCGACGCACTCGCAGCCGTTGTACCACCGCTTGCCAGGGTACCCCTCTGAGTACTTGTTGGTCAGCACCGATCCCTGCGCTTCAAGGACCGCCTCGCTGACGAAGTTCTCCGACGCGATCAGCTCGATCGTCTCCTGCTCGCGCTTGAGCTCTTTTGTGACCGCCTCATAGACTTCCGGATCGACCGTTCTCAATGTTCTCGCCATAGCCCTCTCCGTTGTTTGCGTATCGCTTTTCATGTCAGCCGCCCCCTCCGTATGCTAGTTGTCCAATTCGTTTATCTTATCGACCCGCCGCTGGTGCCGGCCGCCCTCGAACGGCGTCGCGAGCCAGGTCTCGACCATCTCGACGGCCCGCCCCTCGTCGACGACCTTCGCCCCCAGAACCAGGACGTTCGCGTCGTTGTGCAGGCGGCTCATCTTCGCGGTAAAGACGTCGGTGCAGAGCGCCGCCCGTATCCCCTTGACCTTGTTGGCGGCCATCGACATCCCGATACCTGTGGTGCAGATCAGTATCCCCCGGTCGGCTTTACCCTCGGCGACCGCGCGCGCGACCGTTATCCCGAAATCGGGGTAATCGACCGAATCTTTCCCGTGACAGCCGGCATCTTCCACCCGATGCGCGCTCTTTTCAAGGAAGCGGACAAGCGCCTCTTTGAGTTCGTATCCACCGTGATCGGACCCTATCGCGATTTTCATATCTCCCCTTTGAAAAGCTTGATCGCCAGATTGCTCAGCGGATTCCACATCTCTTCCACGCACCGCCTGTAGGCGTCTTCCGGTTGGCCGACCGGATCGGCGACGTCGCGGTAGCGGGTCTCTCCAGTCTCGTCAAAATCGGCCAGCAGGTACGTCTTCCCTTTCGCCGCGGAAAATTGCCGGAGGACCGTCTTCCTGTGCTCCTCGGTCATGACGACGATAAGCGACGCATCCTTCACCATCTCCCTGCTCAGCCGCCGCGAGATATGCCCGGATATGTCGATCCCGCGGCCCTGCATCACCGCGCGGGCCTGAGGCGAGGCGCTCATCCCTTCGGCGGCCGAGACGCCCGCGCTGACCACGTCGACGGCGGCGCGGCCGCCGAGCATCGAGCGCAATATCCCCGCCGCCATCGGACTCCTGCAGCTGTTGCCCGAACAGACGAAGAGAACCGTCCGCCGCTTGTCCCTTTCCTGCTTCTCCCCGGGATCCGCTGCACCCATCGTCGCCCCCTGCGATATCAGGAATTCGTGTATTTCCGAGACCGTGACCGCACCCTCGCGAACGATATCGGCCGTATCCTGGCGCAGCCTGACCACCGTCGAGCCGGCCCGGTACCGCGTCGGCCCCGCATCGATGACCATCGATATCTTGCCGTCGAGGTCCCGGACGACGTCTTCCGCCGACACAGGATCCCGCGTCCCGCTCAGGTTCGCGCTCGGCGCCACGATCGGCACGCTGCATGCGCCGATGAGCGTCCGGGCGACCTCGTGGTCCGGGCAGCGGAACCCGATAGCGCCGAGCTTCGCGCATATCCCCGCCAGCGGCTCGGCAAAACAGGGCTTCTGTTCGAAGCGTTCCCTGTCTATCGGCAGGATGATCGTCAGCGGCCCCGGCCAGAAGCGGTCGATCAACGCGCGCGCACGCTCGTCGACGACGACCGGATAATCCTCCAAGACCGCCGGCGACGCGACATGCGCCGTGAACGGCTTTTCCGCGTCGCGGCCCTTGATCGCGTAGGCCCTCGCCAGCGTGTTCGCCGACGCCGCGTTTATCCCCAGCCCGTACACAGTCTCGGTCGGGAACGCGACGAACCCTCCCGCCTTAAGGATAGCCGCCGCCTCATGGATAATGACCGGGTGAGGCTTCAGAAGCGGATAGACCTGTACGACCTGGGTTCGCAATGGGATCGTTTACCCTATCTTCTCTTTCAGTTTCCTGTCGGCTTCCTCGACTTTTTTCGCGAGCTCGCGCTTGTAGCTGTCGAGCTTCTCACGGATATCGTTGTCCGACAGCGCCAGCATCTGGAGGGCAAGGATCGCGCCGTTGGTCGCCCCGGCCTTGCCGACGCCCATCGTTGCGACGGGTACGCCCGCAGGCATCTGGACGGTTGACAGGAGCGAATCGAGCCCCTTCAGGTCGCTGGACGGTATCGGTATGCCGATCACCGGGACGGTCGTGTGCGACGCGATCACCCCCGCGAGGTGCGCCGCGCTCCCCGCGCAGGCGATGATCGCCTTGACGCCCTTTTTCCGGGCCGACTTCGCGAACTCGAGCGCGCGGTCCGGAGACCGGTGGGCTGATATGACATGCACCTCGTACTCGACGCCGAATTTTTTCAGGACCTCGAAGGCCCCTTCGATAACCGGGAGATCCGAGTCGCTCCCCATGACGATGCTGACCGAAGGATGTGCCATGTACCCTCCTCTCGACAAAAAGCTATTTACTTCGACTTTCTTCGTTATGTACCAATGACCAATATCCAATACCAGCATGGAAATGATTATTTTCCTTGTTTGACATTGGATAATTGGTCATTGGTCATTCTCTTCAAACCTTTCTTCCCGATGTCCTTCCGGTAATATATCCCGTCGAACGATATCTTCGAGCAGGCTTCGTACGCGCGGTCGATCGCAGCGCGGAGGTCTTTGCCGACCGCGGTGACGCCCAACACCCTGCCGCCGGCCGTCACGATCCTGCCGTCCTCGGACTTCGTGCCGGCGTGAAACACCGTCGCACCCGGCAGCTTCGCCGCGGCGTCGAGGCCGACGATCGGCAGACCTTTCTTGAAATCGCCCGGATAACCGCCCGACGCAGCGACCACGCACACCGCCGCCTCCGGCGACACCTCGATGCGGACCTTGTCGAGCGTTCCCGATACCGTATGCTCGATCAAGTCGACGAGATCGTTGGCGATCCGAGGGAGTACCGCCTGCGTCTCGGGGTCGCCGAAACGGACGTTGTACTCAAGGACCTTCGGCCCCTTCGCCGTGATCATCAGGCCGGCGTACAGCACACCGACATATCTCCGGCCTTCTTTCTTCATCGCCTGAACGGTCGGCAGCAGGATCTCTTTCTCGATCCGCGGGATGTCGCTGTCCTGTATCACTGAAACAGGCGAATAGACCCCCATGCCTCCGGTGTTCGGCCCTTTGTCGCCGTCGAAAATCCGTTTGTGGTCCTGCGACGGCGGCATCACCCGCACCGTCTCTCCGTCGGAAAATGCGAGAACGGACACCTCTTCGCCCCGCAGGAACTCCTCTATCACGATCTCTTTGCCTGCTGCCCCGAACATTTTCTTATCGAGGATGTCGGTAATCGCCTTCTCCGCCGCCGCGCGGTCTTCGGCGATGATCACCCCTTTGCCGGCACACAGGCCGTCGGCCTTGATCACGACGGGAAACGAGATCTCGCCGAGATACTCGCGTGCGTCGGCAGACAGGTTGAATATCCTGCTCTGCGCCGTCGGGATCGCGTACTTCTTCATCAGTTCTTTGGAAAAAACCTTGCTCGCCTCGAGGACCGCGGCCGCCTTCGACGGGCCGAATATCCGCAGACCGCGGGAGGCGAACAGGTCGACGATGCCGAGCGTCAGGGGCAGTTCCGGCCCGACGACGGTGAGGTCAACGGCGTTCTTCTGAGCAAAATCGGCAAGCGCGGCGATGTTGTCGACCGGTATATCCACGCATTCCGCAAGCGACGCGATGCCAGCGTTCCCCGGCGCGCAAAATATCTTCGTCACTCTTTTGCTCCGGACTATCTTCCAAACGATCGCATGCTCTCGCCCGCCGGAACCGATGACGAATATCTTCATAGGAACGTCTCCAAATAACGCCTCAAAACGGCTAAGAAGCGGCCGCGTGCAACGCCCCCATGCGGGGGCTGGTCCGCAAATCATATGATTTGCCGGCTTGCAGCAGATGGCCGCTTATCCGCCGTTTAGTGCTTGAAATGCCGCACGCCGGTGAATACCATCGCGATCCCGTGCTCGTTGCACGCTTTGATGACTTCCTGGTCCTTCACCGATCCGCCCGGCTGTATCACCGCGCGGATGCCCGATTTCGCGATCTGGTCGATGCTGTCCCTGAACGGAAAAAACGCGTCCGAGGCGAGGACCGCGCCCGATACCTCTTTCGCCGCCTTGGTGATCGCCAGCTTCACCGAGTCGACCCTGCTCATCTGGCCGGCGCCGATCCCGACCGTCTCGCACTCGCGCGCGAGGACGATCGCGTTGCTCCTGACGTGCTTGCAGACCGCCCACGCGAACATCAGGCTCTTCATCTCCGAGGGAGACGGCCTGCGCTCGGTCACGACGCGGAGCAGCTCCTGCTCGACAAGCACGGTGTCGCGCTCCTGCACCAGGATGCCGCCTACAACGCGCTTGATGTCCTTCCCATAGTGCGGCTTCTCGACCTTGGCGATCCACCCCTCAAGCCCCTCGATCGCCATGATCCGCAGGTTCTTCTTTTTCTTCAGCTCTGCGAGCGCGTCATCATCGTATCCCGGAGCCGCGATCACTTCGACGAACTCTTCGGTCACCGCGCGCGCCAGCGCGATATCGACCCGGCGGTTGAACCCGTAGATCCCGCCGAACGCGGAGACCGGGTCGGTCGCGATCGCCTTCTCGTAGGCCTCAAGCAGGGTGCCGCCGGCGGCGGCGCCGCACGGGTTCGTGTGCTTGATGATCACCGCTGCCGGCTCCGTGAACTCTTTCACCAGCTCGACCGCGGCGTCGATGTCGTAGATATTATTGAACGACAGCTCCTTGCCGTGGAGCTGCGCGGCGGTCGCCGCGCACGGCTCCTTGCAGCCAAGCTCCTTGTAAAACGCCGCCTTCTGGTGCGGGTTCTCCCCGTAGCGCAGGTCCTGCGCCTTGCGGTACGCGACGTGGTAGTCCTGGGAGAAATCGGGCATCGGCAGCGACATCATCCCTTTCAGGTAATTGTAGATGACGGTATCATAGCTGCTCGTGGTCTTGAACGCCTCGACCGCGAGCCTGAACTTGAGCTCCTCGCTGAGGCGGCAGTCGTTCTTCTTCAGCTCGTTCAGCACCGG
>JAKLEM010000004.1 GCA_022711655.1 Candidatus Auribacterota bacterium | reverse complement strand
TCTCGCCGCCGCCGCCGAAGAAGCTGAACTGCCGCGCCCGGCCGATCACGTCGAGCTCGTCGATAAAGACGATGCAGGCGCCGTTCGCGTACGCGAGCTTCCGTGCCTCCTTGAACAGCTTCCTGACGCGGGCCGCGCCGACGCCGACAAAGACCTCGACGAACTCGCTCCCCGCGATCGACAGGAACGGTATGCCCGCCTCGGTCGCGATCGCCTTGGCGAGGAGCGTCTTGCCGCACCCCGGCGGCCCCACCATGAGAAGGCCCCTGATGATCTTTCCGCCGATCGCCCTGACGCGGGCGTGATCCCTGATCAGGTTGACCACTTCCATCGCCTCTTCCTTCGCCTCGTCAATCCCGATCACATCGTTGAATTTGATATTGACCGCTTCGCTCTTCACCTGCCCCTTGCGCATCTGAGAGAAACCGCCCCGGAAGACCATCATGTACAGATAGACGAAGATGAGCGCGTTCATCCCGACCAGCAGGATCTGGAGCGGTATCTGGGCGAGCGTCATGTTGCGGTAGAATGACTCCATCGACATGAGACCCCAGATGGATAAGACAACCAGCGCGATCACCCCGGTCGTGATCGCAAACTTTATCCAGTGATCAATAAAGAACATGTACACTTTCTTGCGGTGAAAGATAAAACCCCAGACCAGAATGGCGAGGAGGATCAGCGAACCCGCGCCGACAACGGCAAGCCACACAGCATATTGCTCTAAGAACATTTTGACCTCTTTCTTGAACGTGTATTATTAGTTGATTTTCAATAAACCATATAATTATATGTCATTCAAGGCGTTAATGCAACACCTTTCGACCTGGCTTCCTAACCCTTTAATGAACGGGGGCAACTTGTCCAGCGGCAGGCGGTGAGTGTCCGTGTCAGCACATTGACAATGCGAGCGGGCACGGGGTCCCGACGCAGTCGGGACGAGCGAGCAGTGTCGCTGAGCGGGATTTTCCACGCCGGGGAAAATCCCGCGATGCTGACATGGATACTCACCGACTGCCGCCACCCTTCACTGGGAATGGATACCCGGCATCAGATAAAGAGGTTCACGTTCGCCCCCTCGGCCGTGCCGAGGAACGCGGCGACGCCGCCGACCTCGACGCCATCGATCAGTTCTTCCTTCCTGATCCCCATGACGTCCATCGACATAGAGCAGGCGACGAGCTTCACCCCTTCCTTTTGCGCGGAGGAGATCAGTTCGGGAAGCGATGAGACGTTCTTGTCTTTCATCACCATCTTCATCATCGCGGTCCCCATGCCGCCCATGTTCATCTTGGACAGCGAAAGCCTTCCGGCGCCGCGCGGCATCATCCGACCGAACATCGCATCCATGAATCCTTTTTTGACCGCGACAGGTTCCGCGCGCCGGATCGCGTTCAGCCCCCAGAAAGTGAAAAAGAGCGTGACGGGCCTTCCCATCGCCGCCGCGCCGTTGGCGATGATAAAAGCCGCCATCACCTTATCGAGGTCTCCGGAAAAGACGATTATCGTCTTGCCGTTACCGGCGGCCGGCGAAGCAGCAACCTCAGCCCCCGGCCCTTTCTGGACAACGACCTCAAACCGTCCTCCCTTCGAGTCGGCGGACACAAACCGGTTGCCGGTCGTCCTGCACCATGCGGCCGCGTCCGGAACAAAACCGGGGTCCGAAGCAGCGATATGCAGCAGCTGCCCGTCGTCCATGCCGTCGACGGCGTCTTTCAGCTTCATGATCGGGCCGGGACACTGCATTCCGCAGGCGTTGACCTCGATATGCGCCGTCTGTTTCTTCACGTCAGTGGCCGCACCGGCGCTCTCGCCGGTATCCGCAACTTTCTTATTCATCTCATCCGCTCCTTTTCCGGGAAAGAACTGTCTGAATGTTTTATAGCCGCCGCTCATGTTTTTCACCCGAAACCCCATCTGCGACAGGATGCGGGATGCAATGTACGAGCGGATACCGACCTGGCAGTAGGTGACGATCTCCCGGTCTTTCGGCAGCTCGCCCGAGCGCTTCCTGAGCTCATCGACCGGGATATGGAGAGCGCCGTCGACGCGGCCCAGATCGGCTTCCCTTTTTGTCCGGACATCAAGGATCGTCTGCGAATCGCCCCCGGCGCGCATCGCCGCATCGGGCGCGACGAACCATGCGTCGCCGCGGAGCATGTTCGACGCGACAAAACCGAGATGGTTGACCGGGTCTTTCGCGGAACCGTACGGAGGCGCATACGATAATTCCAACTGTTCAAGGTCATACACCGTCATGCCGGCCCGTATCGCCGTCGCAAGGACGTCGATCCGTTTATCGACCCCGGAAAATCCGACGATCTGAGCCCCCAGGACCTTACCGTCCCCCGGCGCGAACAGCATCTTGATCGTCATCGGGCAGGCGCCGGGATAGTATCCCGCGTGGTTATTCGGATGGATGTACGCCGTCAGGTATTCCCTGTTCGCGCGTTTGAGGCTCTTTTCGTTCGCCCCGGTCAGCGCAACCGTCATGTCGAACACCTTGCAGACCGCCGTCCCCTGCGTTCCGGCGTAACGCTCCCGCCGTCCGAAGACGTTGTCTGCCGCGATCCTCCCCTGCCTGTTCGCCGGACCCGCCAGCGGGATCAACGTGTCGTTACCAAGAACATAGTCCTTCACCTCGATTGCGTCGCCGACCGCGTATATGTCGGGATCGCTCGTCTGCATATACTCGTCAACCCTGATCCCGCGGCGCTCGCCGATCGCCAACCCGCATTCGCGCGCAAGCCTCGTCTCGGGAGCGACGCCGATCGCAAGTATCACGATATCTGCCGTAACGGCAGCGCCGCTTTTCAGCTTTACGGCCGTGGCATCCCCATCCTTCTCGAAGCCGGCAACGCCGTCGTCGAGCCTAAGAAAAACCCCTTTCAGCCTGAGGTGCTGATGGACCGGCTCGGCCATCTCCTTATCGAGCGGCGGCATCACCTGGTCGAGCATCTCCACGACGCTCACGCCGAGGCCCCGCGCATGAAGGTTCTCGGCCATCTCAAGCCCGATGAACCCTCCGCCGATCACCGCCGCACGCCGCGGCTTGCTGTGATCGATCGTGTGGATGATACAGTCCATGTCGGGTATCGTCCGCAGCGTGTATATCCCCGGCAGGTCGATGCCCGGAAGCGGCGGCCTGACGGGCTCCGCGCCGGGCGACAGGATGATCTTGTCGTACCGCTCGCGGTACACATTCCCCGTTTTTACCTCTCTAACCTCAACCTCTTTCCTCTCTCGGTCTATCTTCGTAACCTCATGGAACACCCTGACATCGATATTAAAACGGCCCCGAAGGCCCTCGGGCGTTTGCACGAGCAGGTCGCCGCGTTCTTTGATGGTTCCCCCTATATGGTACGGCAGGCCGCAGTTCGCGAACGACACGAACCCGCCACGCTCGAATAGAACGATCTGCGCCTCTTCTGACAGGCGCCGCGCCCTAGCCGCCGCCGAGGCCCCGCCGGCAACACCTCCGATGATCACTAGCTTCATAGAGTCCTCTCTCTTAGAATGGCAGGTAATATCACTTTTCATAGAAGAAACTGCTCACCCGATGGGTAATCTTCGAAATGGCGAAGAACGGTTCGGCTGCAAGGCGCAGGCCAGCGAGCGCGGGCAACCCGGCGAATCTTCGATTCGCCGGGTTGCCGCAGACGGATCGTTATCCGCCATTTCGGATCTCAGGTTGTAATTGACAGGGTATATTATAGATTATAGTATCGTTTCTCAATCAAATTATCTGATACCCGAACCGCAAAATGGGAGGCCGCATGAAGAAAACATTTGTCGCCGCGCTGGTCACGCTCGTCGCGCTGTGTCTCCTCGCCCCCTCTGCACCCGACGCAGGATCAATCAACGATATCGTGAACAAGGTTCGCAAGGGCAAGAAGGACGAAGGGGTCGACGGCAAAGGAAACCGCCTGCTCAAGGTCTCGAAAAAGACCGCCGCCTTCCAGGGGTTCGGCACCTCGAAGTTTTTCTACGTCATCTACCACGCCGAAAGCACGAAACCGCTGACGGTGAAATTCGTAGCCCGCGGCAGCCGCGACGACGAGTTCGAGCTGCCGGAAGTCAGCTGGGGCGGCGCGACCACCAACGGCGAGCAATGGGACTGGGAAAAGAGCAAAGGCTACCTCCCAAAATACTTCAGCAAGACGAAGGTCGGGCGGCGGATCGCGAAGTTCGAGCACAACCAGGAGCTGAACAAGAAATACGGCCAGGTCAAGGCATACAACATCGTCCTGCTCGACAACAACACGGTCATCGACTCCATCCGCTGGAACTGGGATGACAAGCCCTACCAGCGCGGCATCCAGCAGTAGCCCTGCGGCACCTTATATCACATGAAAAGGCTTATCTACCACATCCTGTCCGCATCGATCGTGCTTGCCCTGACAGCCGGCGTGTGCGGCGCCAAGCCCAAGGCGAAAAAAGCGGCAAAGAAGACGCAGGAGTCGATCGCACAATCATTCGAGAGTAAAGACGTCGCGGTCAGCACCGACGCCGCCAAGCAATTCACCGCCTTCGCCCTGTCCGCGAAAGAGGCGGACGAGCTCGTATCGACGGCCCGGAGCATCAGAAAAAGGGTCTACGCCTGCCTCTCCTACGCCGGGAGGTGGAAACGCACAACCCTTATCAAGGTATTCCCGAACGAAAAAGAGTACCGGCAGGCGGTCTCGCCCGATTGCACCGACAAGGTCTCCTGGTTCCTTTTCTTCAGAGAAAGGAAGATACGGGTGATCCTCGCTTGCGACGGCGCGCCTGATCTTCAGGCGAAAATGGAGCGGGCCATCGTTCAGTTGGTGATCGCGGACATCGCGAACGAGGGATTTTTCCGCGGGCAAAGCGTCGAGGAGAAGATCCCTCTCTGGTTCTCTGTCGGGTTCGCCGAATACATGACGGCCTCAAAAAAACGCCGGGCTGCCTATGAGGAACTGCTCTACGCTGCGCTCTACAAAAAGCTGCTGCCGCCGGTAGCCGATATCGTCGACACCGACCGGATGCCGGAGGGGGCGGAATTCTTTACCGCGTATTCGTATTCGCTCGTCGCTTACCTCGCGCGGATGCCCCACGCAGGATCGAAATTCAAGTCGTACATAACGACGTCGATGTCGTTCGGCCCCGAAAGGCGTCTGATAAAGGCGTTCCCGTCGGAGATCGCCTCGCTCCCATCGTTCGACGACGCATGGCAGATGAACCTGGCGCGCCGGTACGCCAAAGGAGAAGGCGAATGGAGCGCGCAGACGCTCACGGAGGTGGCGTCGCTGTACTACGAAGCCGGCGAATACTCAGAGGCGGTCCGGTATGCGACACGGGCAGCCAAGAGAAACCCGCGGATCGCGCGGGCGAACCATGTCGTCGGGATGTCCGAATATAAGCGGGGCAACAAGACCGCGGCTCTCGCCGCGTTCGACAAAGAGCTCAAGACGGACCCGTCCAACGCACAGGCGGCTTTCATGAAAGGCGTGATCAGCTGGAAAACGGGGAAACGCAACGCGGCAATCGCCGCCTTCTCAGCCGCAGCGAAGCAGAACAGGATATACGAACCGATCATGCGGAAGAAGAAGGGCAAGACCGACATCAACAACGACGTCGTCGCGAGTTTCCTGCGTTTCACCGACCGTGAAGAATGACTTTCAAACCGGCATGGCTATTTCCCAACAATCATCTTCACCGACACGACCAGCAGGAACACGCCGAACAGCCTGCGGAGCGTCACGTCGGGGATCGGCAGCGCGATCTTCGCGCCGAGAAGGCCGCCGATCACAAAGCCGATACAGATGAACGCCGCGACCTTGATGTCGACATGCCCCTTCAGGTAATACTGCCACGCCGCCAGCAGCCCGATCGGCAGCACCATCAGGGCGAGCGTCGTCCCCTGCGCCTGGTGCTGGGACATCTTCAGGATATAGACCATAGCGGGGATCAGGATGATCCCCCCGCCGATACCGAACAGCCCGCTAAACACCCCGGCCGTCAATCCGAGAAACATAAGAAAAAAGATATTGGTCGCCATGATCGCCTCCTGTTGAGAAATTACTATAAATTATCCTGCGCCTAATGTAAAATTCTTAAAAACGGAGGTTCCCATGGGAAGTCTCGGAGTCATGTTCGGCATCATACTGATCATCGTTTTGATCGCTTCGTTCGTTGTCAGGATCTATAACGGGCTCATAAAACTTCGGATACGATCCGAGGAGGCATGGTCTGACATCAACACCCAGCTGAAACGGCGCTACGATCTGATCCCCAACCTCGTCGAATCGGTCAAGGGGTACGCGAAGCATGAGCGGGGCACCTTCGAGGAGGTGACGAAGGCGCGTGCGGCGGCTATGAGCGCAACGGCGGTCGGCGACAAGGCTCAGGCCGAGAACTTCCTGACCTCGGCGTTGAAGTCGCTCTTCGCCGTCGCCGAGAACTATCCCGAACTGAAGGCGAACGAGAACTTCCTCCAACTCCAGAGCACGCTGACCGATGTCGAGGACAAGCTGCAGCTGTCACGGAGATACTACAACGCCGTCGTGCGCGACCTCAACACCAAGATATCGATGTTCCCGAGCAACATCGTCGCGAACATGTTCAGCTTCACGGCAAAGGCGTTCTTCGAGCTCGGCTCGGAAGAAGAAGGCAAGAACGTAAAGGTCTCTTTTTGATGACCACGAAGAGATCCGTCAGCGCTTCGGTCATCGCTGCGCTCCTCTTGTTTCCGGCGGCGCTTTTCGCTAAAGCCTGGTCGATCGACGAGTTCGACAGCAGGATCGAGGTCCATCCCGACAGCTCGCTCACGGTCACCGAAACGATCACGCTGCGGTTCGAAGGCGAGTACAACGGCATCTACCGCTCGATCCCCTATAAATACACCGGCCCCTACGGAACTGCGCTCAGGCTCAGGATCAAGATCGACGGCGTGACCGACGGGGCGGGCGCATCGCTCAAGCACACCGTCTCCGGCAACGGCCCGCTGAAAGACATCAAGATATGGGTCCCCGGCGCCGTCGACGCGGTCCGGACGGTCAAGGTCGCCTACCGGGTCTCCAACGCCCTGCTCTACTTCAACGACCATGACGAGCTCTACTGGAACGTCACCGGCAACGAATGGCCCGTTCCGATCGCCCGCGCCCGCGCCAAGGTCATCCTGCCGCCCGGCGTGAAAGATCAGCGCGTCAATTACACCGCCTACACCGGCGAGCTCGGATCGACCGCTAAAGACTGCCGCGCCGAGCTCAGCGGCAGCGAGATCATATTCGAAACGACCGACCCGCTCACCTTTAAAGAGGGGCTCACGATCGTCTGCGGCTGGCCGAAAGGGATCGTCACGCCGATCTCCGCGTCGACAAAGATCCGCTGGTTCCTGACGGACAATTGGTATATCTTCCTGCCGTTCGCGATCCTCGCTCTGATGGTGTACCTCTGGCTGCGGACGGGGCGTGACCCCGAAAGCGGACGCAGCTCGATCATGCCCCAGTACGAGCCGCCGAAAGGCGCGACGCCTGCCGAGGTCGGGACGATCATCGACGAAAAGGTCGATATGCGAGACATCTCGGCGACGGTCGTCGATCTCGCCGTCCGCGGCTATTTGCGAATCAGGGAAGAAGAGTCGAAAGGGCTGATCTTCAGCTCGAAGGATTTCCGCTTCACATTCCTCAAGCCCGGCCACGCGGCCGACCCCGGGTTGCGCAAGCATGAGACCGAGATCCTGAACGGTATCTTCGGAAACGGCACGGAGAAGAAGCTGTCCGAGCTGACCAACAAGTTCTACACGCACATACCGGCCATCAAAGATGCGCTCTACAGCGCGATGGTCACCGACGGCTATTTCAGCAGCCGCCCGGACGGCACGCGCACGCTCTATATCGGCGTTGGGATATTCGTCGCCGCGCTGGGTTTCGCCACCATCCCGCTCACCGCCGAGCCGAACGTCGCGCTGATCGTCTGCATGATCCTGTCCGGTGCGATCATCGCGATCTTCGCCCCGCTGATGCCCCGAAAAACGAAAAAAGGAGCCGAGGCGCTCTGGCACATCAAGGGGTTCGAAGAATATCTCTCGCGCGCCGAGAAGGACCGCCTGAAACTCGACACGCCGGAAACATTCGAGAAATTACTCCCCTACGCGATGGCGCTCGGCGTCGCCGAGCAGTGGGCGTCGGCGTTCAAGGAGATCTGCCGCGAACAGCCGGAATGGTACGAAGGCGCGTACGGCGGCAGCCCTTTCGACACGATGGTCTTCATGCACAGCCTGAACTCGATGAACCGCACCGTCGCAACGACGTTCGTATCGGCGCCGCGGTCGTCGAGCGGGGCGTCGGGCGGGCACAGCGGGTTCGGGGGAGGCGGCTTCTCGGGCGGAGGCTTCGGCGGAGGCGGCGGGCGGGCGTGGTAACGTTATCCCCGGCAAAGCGTCAGGTCTCTTTCGCAACGTATATCTTCTGCGTCGGGTAGGCAAACTCGATCCCGCATTTCTCGAACGATTCCTTGACCTTCAGATTGATCTCCTGCTGGATATCCATAAAAGAATTGTAATCGTTCCCTGTCACATAATAGACAACCTCGAAGAGAAGAGACGAGTCAGCGAACGACGTGAAATGCACGCGGTCAAGCGTCGTCATAGGGATCGCCCGGATGATTTCGCCCACCGTATCCGGTATTTTCTTCAGCACTTCGGCCGACGTCTGGTAGACCACCCCAAACTTAAAGCACACCCGCCTGCGCTCCATCTTCTTGTAATTCCGGATGAACGACTTTGTCAGGTCAGTGTTGGAGAAAACGATCTGCTCCCCCCACAGGCTGGCAATGCGGGTCGTTTTAAGTCCGATCTTCTGAACCGTCCCCGATTGGTCGCCAACGACTATATAATCGCCTGCCTCGAACGGCCTGTCGAAAAATATCGCGAAGTAGCTGAAAAGGTCTCCCAGGATCGCCTGAGACGCGAAGGCGACGGCGACGCCGCCGATCCCCAGGCCGGTGACAACCGCCGAGATCTTGAACCCGAGGTTGTCGAGGACGAAAACGGCACCCAGCCCCCACACGAGCATCTTGACCATCGTCATGATACCCGCGATGCTCTGGTGTTTTTCCGCGCCGGCGCCTTTCTGCGCCACATAGGCAGCGATCGAATAGCCGGCGATGGCGATCAAAGACCTGATGATAACGACGGATACGAGGGTCAGCCCGAGAACATTGACCGTCCTAGCGACAAACGGCGCCATCGCAAGCGTCTGAACGGCGATAAAGAACGCGACAAAGTAGAGCAGGGGCGGCGCGTTCTTCTGGAAAAGCAGGATCAGGAAATTATCGATGCGCGCCGGCGAGCGCTGCGCCCTGGCGCTGAGGCGGGACAGGATCACCCGGGTGAAAAAACGCACCGCCAGAAAGAACGTGCAGAATATCAGCAGGGCGATCGTATAATCGGCGATGCGGTTCCCCGCACAGATTTTCTGCATAAAATCGTGGACCATGAAGCCTGCCTCTCTGCCGGATGCGCCGCTGATTATTTCTGCCGCACCTGCTGACTCTTCATAATATCCCGGATCATCGCCCGATCTTCCGGCGTGCTCGCGTACTGTGCCTTTGCGGCGACCGCGCCCGTGTGCGCCAACGCAAATGCGCGGATCCCGGCGTTAGCCGTCTGCGCGACGTGCTGCAGCGCCTCGTTGAACTTACCCTCATCCGCATAGCGGAAGGCGATCCTGCAAAACGCATCGTCCCGCGAGTTACCGTCCCCGATCTGCCGGGCTGCGGCGGATGCATCCGCGATCAGGGGAACGATGTCCTGGGACGAGCCGCTGCTCTTGATCAGGTCCGCCAGGCTGAGATACGCGATCACCGCGATCTGCGGATCTTTTATCTCCTTAATGACGGCTAGCGACTGCCCGTACTGCTTCATCTTGCCGTGCGTATCGGCGATCTCCGCGAGCGCCTGGGCCTGGAACTGCAGATCCGCAAGATGCGCCGCGTCAGAACGCAGATTGGCGAGCAGCTTCTCGGCTTCCGCTCCGTTCTTTGAATCGACGTATGCCTGCGCGATCTTGAGGCCGAGCTCCATACGCAGACGGCTGTCCTTGATCCCTTTTGCCATCTGATATGCCTTCAGGATCAACGACATCGCTTCCGCCGGCTGCCCCAGCTTCGCATAGCGGACGGCCAGGTCCGGCAGTATCGAGGCCTTTACTTCGTTGAGGGTCATCTGTTCGGACAATACCGCGGCGCTGCCGACGACCGCCTGGGCCGTTTTAAGGTCGCCGATCGAGATATAGAGATCCGCAAGTTCACACAGCGCCACCGCCTGCTGAAAATAATCCTGCATCGACGTCACCGACCGGTAAGCGTCTTCCATAGTCCGCTTCATCTCATCGCGCTTACCGGCAGCACCGAGCTGCCTCGCGATATTCAGAAGGATCACCGCGCGCGCCGAAGGGTGAGCGATCATATTCGCGACGGAGAACGCCTGGTCGTAGAATCCCGCGGCGGCCATATTCATCGCTATATCGAGCAAAAGTTTGAGCTTTCCGTCTTCTTCCTCCACAGAGGAGGCGCGCCGCATCGCCGCGTTAAGCAGCGCTCCGGCCTGTTCCCTGCGGCCGGCAAGCATTTCTTTGTCTGCCGCCGCCAGCAGCACCCTGGAAGAGATCACTGCGTTCTCGATCTGCTCGGCCGACTGCCGGAGCGCGGACAATGCCTCGTCTGCGGCAGCGGCTTCCTTGCGCGCGATGAACCCCGCCGCTATTTCGTTGAGGACCATCGCTTTCTGCTGCTGTTCGGCCAACCCGTCAGACATAACAAGGGCGCCGGCAAGCATGTCGCTCTCGGATTCACATGTTTTCTTGAGCCTCGGCAAGACCGACTTTTCGATCTCGGCGATCGTATACGGCCCGACACGCACATCGCCTTCGGAGAGCTGCGCAGCCATCTGCGACGACGGATAACGGTCCATGATAGTATTCAGCTTCTCCAGGGCCTTCTTGTATAGTTTGTAGGCCTGCGACATATCCTCTCCCTGCTCGGCCTTCTGTGCACCCCCGACATGCTCCACAGCTTCGATGAAAAGCACGTTTGCCTGTTCGTCGACGTTCGGTTCGCCACCCCAGGCCAGCTGCGAGCCTATCGCAACGGCCGCTGCAACGCATAAGCAGAAAATCTTTTTCATGATCGTCCCCTCCCTCACAACCCGCAGATGATATCGTGGAGAACGGCGCGTGAGTCGTCATTAACCGGCATGTCCTTTTGGGCATACCGCTCACCGATATCGACAAGCGTCCTGGTCTTGTATGAATAATCGTTCATCAATGCGGCGGCGCGCAGCGCTTCCGAAATGACGCCAAGCAGCTCTTTCTTGAGCTCCATCTCGTCGTAGCGTGCCGCGATCTCGAGATAGACGCTAACACGATGCGACGGGTCCGTGAGGCCGTTGGCGACCTGCACCTCCTCGGCAAAGATCTGCGCCGCCTTGTCATTCTTGCCGATCACCCGGTAGAGATCGCCGATCTTTTCCAGCAGCTGTATCCGCCCATACGGGTCCTTGACCGCCCCCGAGACCTCCTGCATCGCCTGCCCAAGGATATCGGAGGTCTTCCCGCTCAGTGGCGACTCCCGGTACAGGCCGGCGATATCGGTAAGCAGGTTCGCCTTGACCACAGGGTCGTTGATGATGAGGACGACCGCATACGCCTGGTGGATAAGCTCGACCGCCCGGTCTGATTCGCCGCCCTGCAGGCACTGATGGGCAAGAAAAGACAAAAGCTTCACTTTCGCCTCGGGGTCGGATACGGCCGCGACGCCCTGCACGGCTTGATCGAGCATATCCTCCGCCCGAACGCCGTCGCCGTTCTTATAGAGGCACCCCGCTATCTCGCCGAGAAGCGATGTCTGCATCGCCGGATCGGAGACGATCTTTGCGATCATCTGGGACTGGTCGAACCGGCTGATCTCGTTATAGATCTTCGCGATCTCTGACAGGGCCAATCCGCGGCGGGCGGGGTCCTTGATCATACTGGCCGCAACGAACGCCTTGGACAGGATCTCGGAGCACTTGTCGGGGCTCCCCTGCCTGACGTGCGCCCTCGCGATTGCAAAATAGGCGGTGGTCCGCTCGGCGGGATTGTCGATGATCTTAACCACCTGCATCGCCGGCTCAAAACGGCCGATGGCTGCGTACGCGCGGGCGATATCAATCAGGGCGCCATATTTGAACGACGGGTCTTTGATAGTCGAAGCGGTCACGAGCGATCGAAACAATATCTCGGCCGCCTTCTCGCCCTGACCGATCTTGCCGTACGCGTCCGCTATCGCCGTTAGGGCGCCCGTCTTGTCCGAAGGGCCCTCAATTGAATTGGTCACCGCCAGCGCCTTCTCGTAGTTCCCGGACTGCGCGAACATCATCGAGATGTCTGCTATGATCCCCGACTTCAGCGACGTATCATTGATACTGTTGGCGGTGCCGAGCGCACGCATGAGAAGCTCTGCGCCGAAATCGGCATTCTTCTTCTGGAGATGGATCTTTGCGATGTCGATGAGCAGTTTGGCGCGTGACGACGGGTCGGTGACGCGATCGGAGACGAGCAGCGCGCACGACAGCGGATCGGCCTCCGCCTTCGCCTTCATCCGCGCCTGAGTGAGGACGATATCCTCGAATTCCGACACGGTGTATGAGCCGACACGAAGCTGCCCCTGGACCAGCTTCACCGCCATCTCCGAGGACGGGAACCGCGCGGGGATCTCACGCAATTTTTCCTGCGACCTGAGATAGAGAGCAAGCGCCCTCGTGAAGCTCTTCTTCTCCAGCTCCTGGCCGTCACGGACGAGCTGAGAGGCCTCGACGAACAGGCGGTTGGCGTTATCGTCCGGCTTGACGCATCCGGAAAGGAGCGCCGCCGCAATGCACAGCGTCCAAACACCGCGATGTATCGTCTGACGATCGGATCTGCTATTCATGTGAGCACCCATGCAGGACGGCAGGCTGCGGCTCCGCTGAGCCCCGCATTTTTCGCGATACGGCATATTTGTCGACCATGCGGACCGGGTGATAGGACAGCTTCGCCTTTCGCAACCCATCGACGCCAAGGTCCTGCTCCATATTAATATAGCGCACATCCCGCGCTTCTTTCACTAAAAAATCATGAAAAACAGCCTGATAGAGGCCCGGATAATCCCTCATCGCTTTCAAGATATGGATGACCAGTGTCTCCGGATTGAGCAGCTCCCCGATACAGACCGCTTTGACCTCCCCGCCGATCGTTATCGCACCGCCGCGCAGCGGCAGGCACCCGCAGTGCGGAAGCATCGTATCGAATGCGCGGCGCTCCGCGCAAAGGCCGGCATCGCGGTCACACCCTTTTTCCGAACACCAACGGTGTTCGAAGTCGCGACACCGGTCGATCAGCGACGGGGTCAACGGGTGATACTCGTAGGGGAAAGAGGACTGGAACCGCCTGACGAGATTGCGCTTGCCGTCGTATTTCGCTCCGCTGAGAGAGGCCAGCTCCGCCGCATCGTAGAGGTAATCGGCATTGTCTCTGTCGGAAACGATAACGGCACCGTCAGCCGTCGCGCACCGCTGCGCCTCAACCTCGGGCACGCGGATAAACTGTGCGCCGCTCGCGGCGATCAATTCCATCATAACAGATACCGGATCGGGACCGACCGGGGGTAAAAAAACAGCAGGCGCGGCCCCGCCGCATCCCAACAGGAGATGCCCGCTATATTCGGCGACGCTAAACCGGTAAAACTCGCGCCAGGCAAAAAGGTTTGTGAACGTCATCTCAGATATAACGGGCGGATAGAGCCGGAACAACGTATTGAACGATTCTCTATCATCGAAGACCACGTCCCGGGACCGCGGGAATACAGGCATATCCATACAGGGGACATTATAGAAAAACGGGCGCGCTGACAAGAAAAATCTACCTGGCTTATAAAACTCATATGCACCTACACAGCAACATGTTGCACAACAATTGACAACGTCGCGAATATAGGTTATAATAGAAAAGGTGATTAAATGAACTGTCTACTCTTAAAAAGGGGTTATTTCGTTGTTGTTGCGGCCATTGCACTATACGTTATCCCTGCCTCTCCACCTGCGCGCGAGCAGGTCAGCAGTGTCTATGTCGGAAAAAGCTCTCTGGCGCCGCAGTCAAAACTGAAGGTTATACAGTCCGACTTTCAGGACCTATATGAAAACAAATCCCGCCGGCATCGTCAGCGATGGATCTTTGATCCCGAACATGTCGTCGATAACGTGACTGATATAAAGCAGCGCCATCGAATGATACAACGAGCGCAATCCATGGCGCAGTATGCGCTGCCGGGACAGACATCCCTGCACATCGGATCCGGCCCCCTGCCTGACTTTACCTACCCCGATATTTTCTTTATGGACCGGACCTACATCACCGATATCAATCAGGACTATCTCGAGATGCACAAGTACTTAATCGATACCTATCTCTCTGAAAGCAAATTACATGAAGCAGTTGTCCGTCGCCCCGATTACCGGCGGATAAGCGTGCAGGAGATCGACGAAGAACACGGATTCCTTCCCAACAGCATCGATCACATCACGTTCCTCAACGTCTTCGCATCCGTTGATTTCAGGGACTCTGTCCTCGAGCGCTTCCGCAAACACGGGATCTCGTATCACGAGATCGCCACCGACGAGATTTTTTCTGACTTGAGGCTGCCGCTCGCGAAGAAGATCGATAACGCAAAGAGGAAGGTCGTCTCGAAGATCCTGCTGCTGCTGCGCAGCGGCGGAACCCTCTTCATCACCGAAGACACCCTGCCTTACGTCGAAGCGGTCATAGCCGAAGAGAACGCCGAAGGAAATGTATCAATGCGCATACAACCGACTCCGTTCCGGAACATCTCCACGGCATACGAATACGACGGCATGCTGTACACGGTCACGAAAGAATTGAAGAAAGTGCCCCCCGAAGACCTGGCAGTCCCGCCGCCGCTTTCCGCAGGAGAAATGATCGACCAGTGGATCTCGCGCACGGTGCAAAGCTCTCTCTAGCTCGTCCTGAATACTATTCGACGGGCAGCGCCCTCAGCGGCCGATTCGCGCCCTCAGTCTCATCATCGCTCTCAGCGGGCACGATGCGTGTCGCGCGCGCGATATTCGCGCCGTCATCCACTATCACCCGCTGGGCGCGGGGCAGGCTTTGAACGGGTTGCGATCCGGGGATATTCATGCCGCCGGGAACGGGCACCTGCGGCTGCGAAGCCGGAAGCGATCCATCGCTCTCGACATCATGCAGCCGTTCGGATCCGTTCATGGCCGGCACGGGCATTCGCCCGTCAGCGTGCTTATCGAGCCATTCGGTTATCAGCGGGTAGACCTGCGACGACGCGCGGCGGCTGATGAGGGCGTCGTTGTGTCCGAACGTATCCATCCCCGCCGAGGGGCCAAGCAGAAGGGTCTGAAAATCGCCGGACGACACGTTATCGCGCAGGAACGTCAGGTCGTTCGGGTTGACGAAAGAGTCCTGGCTGCCGGCACACGCCAGCAGCGGGATCGATATGTTTTTCGCATTCTGCGCATAATTGTATTTGTTGTCGGCCGTCTTGAACTGCCCCGAGGCGACCAGCTCAAGATACTGTCCGAGGACGCCGACGGCAGGGGTATCGGTGCCGGCGTTCTCGAGCCGCCCGACGACATCCCCTTCCATATTTGGCCCGTAGAAGAGCAGCGCCCGCGCCTGCTCTTTCGCCGCCTGCTTGGCCTTCTCGGCTTCGACGCCGCCGGCAAGTTCGGACAGGCGGAGCCACTGGAGCGTGTTGATATACTGCGATATGATGTGGCCGTTGACCATCGTCAGCTGCGAGCCGACCGTCACCGCGCCGCGGACGTCGGTGCGCCGATACCTGGCGAGGTGCGCCAGGAGGACATTGCCTCCCATGCTGTGCCCGACCCAGAAGACCTCCGGCGACCCGGTCGCCTTCTTGACATAGTCGATCGCCGTCGGGACATCGTATTTCACGTAATCATCGAACGTCCAGTTGATGTATTTCGGGTTCGCGGAGGCATTTTCCATCTTGGCTTGGCCGAGCTTCATCAGCATCCCGAGCCCTTTGATGCCCATGCCGACATAGTCCTCGTTGTTCACGCTGCTGATGATGCCGGGCGCTTCAAGCCCCATCTCCGCGAGCTTATAGACCCACTTGGTGCTCTTGCCTGCGCCCCTCAGAGACAGGATCCAGACGTCATACCCTTCGAGAGAGAGGTGCCTGGGCAGGTTCACCTCGTTGGAGAGCATCCAGAAATCGCCGTTATAGCCAAGGCCGTGACATAGGATCACCGGGATCCTTCCGCTTTGGCCGCCGGCTGGAGGCACATGCTCCAGCGCGATCTTCCACCCGTCGGGCGTCACCGCGTATTTCACCTCGCTTCGCGGACGTGATTCCTGGTCGCCGCCGACCGGAAAGATAAAACCGTACGCGGTCGAAGAAAATGCTGTCAGCACACATATCATTACCGCCGCACATAACGATCGCATTCTCATGATACCCTCTCCTTGTACGCACAGTACAGACGCCGCAACCGGCACGACGGTTTCATCCAAGCAACCGCATCGTTATATCATCTGTACCGGGATAATCAATTACCACCGAACAAAACAGGCTTCAGCCTTATCTCCGTCCGCCACGTCCGCCGCCGCCATGGAATCCGCCGAAATTGCCTCTATTGAAGTTCCCCCTGTCGAATCCGCCCCTGTTCGCGTTCTGGAACCGGTCGGACCTGAAATCGCCGCGGTCGCGGTTGAACCCTTCGCGCTGCGCCCCGTCGAAATCATGGCGCTGCCAGCCTGATCTCTGCGCATCATCCGCATTGCGCACATGGTTCGACCAGCCGTTTTTATCGAATTTCTGCAACCCTTCACCGTCGCGTTTGAAGACATTGCCGTCCTTATCGGCAAACACATTGTTCTTCAGATCGCCGGCAGGCCTGTCTCCCCTGTCGCCGCGCTGGATGCCATCGGGGCCGGGCATAGGCCCGCCATGCGGCCCGCCGCCGTGCCCGCCATGGTTGCCGCCGTGGTTATTATTATTGTTGTTGTGATCATGCCGATTATTGTAGTTGTTCCCGTTATTGTTGTTGCTGTGGTTATAGATGTTATTGGTAACATTTTTTGTATAGCTGCCGTTCCATCCGTGCGGGCCCCAGCCGCCCCATCCCCAACCGCCGCCGCACCACGCCCCGATCGCGAACCCTGCGCAGAAACCCAGGCCGACCCCCCACGCGCAGGCGACCGGGTCGTACGCGACGCTATAGCCGTACGTCACCGGATACGGGACATAGACGGTATCGCACCACGGCTCATACACGTAACCGGTCCCGTAGACGACCGTGCCGCCGGACACATACGAGCCGACGTAACCGGGGAGATAACCCACATAAACGACGTCAGGCGTTGAATCGTAGACATACACGTACTTCACGTTATATATCGGACAGCTCGGCGGCAGCTCATAGACCGTTTTCGGCACCTTGACGCAGACAGTCCACGGCCCCATCGGGTCCGCCGCTTCATACCATACCGCTTTTTCACAGCAGTAATATTTTCCGTCGATCTTCAGGACGGCGCTGGCCGTGTTGACCGCATAGCTTGCCCTCACCCCGTCCACGTCCTTGAACTTCGGGGAGCCGTCGTAGGTCACCTTCAGGTCTTTTCCAGCCGTCCGCTTGACCGTCGCGGTCTGCGGGACGCTCGCGTCGAGCACCGCCTCTTTCGCCTGCGTCGTGCCGGCCACGAACGGGAGCACCCCGCTCTTCGGCGAGCCTTCGGGGATGTTCGCGAAATCGGCCGGCAGCCCGTTCGCGGGAACGAACGCCCAGGGGCCGGACAGCGCCGCGCTCGTGTACCAGCGGCCCGACAGGAGGAGATAATACTGCTGGGAATCGATGCTCATGAAGACGTCGCTCTTGGTGTTGCTCATGAAGAGGAGGTTCGTGTTGTCGACCGGCGTATACTGCGGATCGCCGTCGGAGACGATCAATTCCGCCGGCTGCGTCGAGACGATGATGTTCAGCGGTTTTTCCGCCGTAAGCTCTTCTGCCGTCACATCCTGCGCGCCGGCGCCGGCCGGAGCCGCGTCGATGACCGCCTTCGGCGTATTTCCTTCCGTCGTCCACGGCCCTTTCATCTCGGCGGCCGAATACCAGTTGTCGCCGCCCTTGAGATAATACTTCTTCGCCTCCGGGTCAAGGATGATGGTAAAGGGCGTGTTCATGACGCGCATCATCTTCGAATTCTTCACCGGCTGGAGCTTCGGCGCCCCGTCGACAGAGACGAGGGCGGACGGGACTTTCGCGAAGATGATCTGCGGGGGGTCGTTCCTGAGCTGCGCCGCGGCGGCCTCCTCCTTCTGAGCTGCATCAAGACTGCTCATGAGGCGGTCGAGCGATATCGTCATTTCCCCCTGCGACAGGCTGTTCTTCAAGATATCTGCAAGCTTCTGTTCCTGATCCGGCGTCGCGTTGGGGAATTTCACCTTGGGGACCTCAAGCTCGACGATCGTGACGGTCCGCGCATCGCGGTCGGTGGTCAGGTGCGCGTTGAACCACACGGTACCGAAAACGGCTTCTGCCTGGCCGTCCTGCGTCACCGACACAGCTGCGCGCGCGGTCAGGAGATCGCCTTTCAGCGACTCGGGCTGCGGCTGATAGACGATGACCTGCGCCCCTTGCGCGGCGATCTGCCGGGGCCATTCGGGCGCTGCCGCATACGCGGCAACGGCAGTGACAAATAGATATACGATTGTTAGCAAACCGGCACATGAGCGCACCAGTAATCCCTGTTTTCCCATATTACCTCCTTTTCGTGTCGTCAATTAAGTTCAACTGAGAATGGATACCCGCGGTTCAGACGCCTATTTCGCGGCGGCCTTCGCCCCCCTGACGGTAAACGACCTCATCAGCTCCTCGATCTCCTTCTTGTATTTCGCGTAATCGGGCGACTTCAGCGGGCTGTAGTTCAGGTTCTTGTATAGCCCCGTGACGCGCGTGAAGAACTCGCGCACCTCGTCTTTTGTATGGAACGTGTACTCGTGATGGATGATCTCCTTCAGGAACGCGAAACTCTCGAGCTGCCGCTCGCGCGAGACCGACACGTCCACAGGGTCGTAGGCATCCTGCTGGAGATAGGCCATGTCGACAAGCGTCGCCTTATGCAGCGTCAGGTAATCGCCGATCGTGATCCCCTCCTCGCCGGTCACCTGCATCAGCTGGTTGATGTTGTCGGCCTCGACGAGGAGCTCGTTCATCTCCCGGACGTCCTGCACCCACGTCGCGCCGAGGTTCTTCGTAAACCACGGCTCGAGCTGCTGGAGGTAGCGCGACCACGAAATAAGCGGGTTGATCGCCGGGTAGAAGCGCCGGTAGGCGCGGTCGTACGACAGGCCGAGAAAGGTCTTGACCGTCGCGAGCGTCGCCTGCGTCACCGGCTCTTCGAAGTTGCCGCCGGCCGGCGATACGGTCCCCACCATCGTGAGGCTCCCCACGGCGCCGTCCGCGGTCCGGATCACACCGGCCCGCTCGTAGATGTTCTTTATCGACGAATCGAGATAGGCGGGGAAGGCCTCCTCGCCGGGGATCTCTTCCATGCGCCCCGAGGTCTCGCGCATCGCCTGAGCCCATCGTGACGTCGAATCGGCGATCACCAGGACGTTGTATCCCATCTGGCGGTAATACTCGCCGAGCGTGATGCCTGTGTAGAGCGACGACTCGCGCGCCGCGACCGGCATCGATGAGGTATTGCAGATGATGACGGTGCGGTCCATCAGCGAACCGCCCGTCTTCGGGTCCTTCATCTCGGGATATTCGGTGATCGTCTCGACCACCTCGCCTGCGCGCTCGCCGCAGGCGATGATGATGACGATATCGACGGTCGAATAGCGCGCCATGAGGCTCTGGAGGACCGTCTTGCCGGCGCCGAACGGCCCCGGGATACAGGCGGTGCCGCCGCGCGCGATAGGGAAGAAAGCGTCGATGATCCTGATCGTCGTCGTCAGAGGCTCGTCAGGGTACAGCCGCTCGGCGTAACCGCCCTTGAGCAGCGACGCGGGGATCGACCGGCGAACAGGCCACTTCATCGTGAGCGTGACATCCCGCTCGGTGCCGTCGGCGAGCCGGATGCGGGCGATCTGCCCGTCGATCGTCGCCGGCCCCTCCTGCACCTCGGTCACCGTGACCGGCTCCTTGATGTCGAAAGGGACCATGATCTTGTGCGCGAACCGCCCTTCCTGGACGCTGGCGATCACTCCGCCCGGCTTGAGCTTCGCGCCGGCCGCGACCGCGGGGGTAACCTGCCACTTTAGCGACGCGTCGAGCGCCCGGATATCGCGGCCGCGCGGCAGGAAAAAACCGTAATTCTTCGCGAAGACGGTCAGCGGGTTCTGCAGGCCATCGAACACCTGGCCCAACAGGCCGGGCCCGAGTTCCACGGAAAGCATGTATCCGGTCATCTCGACCGTATCACCGATGCGCACGCCGGTGGTGTCCTCGAAGACCTGCATGTCTGCTTTTTTGCCGCGTATCCGCAGCACCTCGGCACGCAGGCGCTCCTCGCCGACGCATACATAGCCGACCTCGTTCTTCTTGATCGAGCCCTCGACGACCTCGACCTGAACGATGTTGTCACGCACACCGACGATCCGTGCGCGGGCGGCGGACGACTGCCGTTGCACGTTATTGCTCTGACCGTTTTTCGAATTCACTGCACACCTCCGCGACGAGTTCTTCGAACCGCTTTTGCGCCATCTCTCTGTCGAACGACAGCCAGTAGGCCACCATGTTCCACCTGAATACATACCCGACAACGCCGATAAACGTATATTCCTTCTCGAACACCAGGGTATCCACCAGCCGCATCCCGTAGAGGCCGCCGTGCTTGTCCAGCTCAGGCGCGTCGCCCGCGGCGAGCAGCTCCCGCGCGCGCGGGATGAAGGGATACGCGAGCTTGAAGTCCGGCTCGGCCCAGTATTTCTCGATGTGCCGCAAAAGGTGCCCGAAACCCCATGCCGCGCCCGGCACCGGCGGCGGGAGGCCGCGCTGTCGGCGCCGCAGCTGCACCATCACCACGCGCTGCGTCATGACGGTCCGGATGAACTCCTTGAGCTCGTCCGGCATCGGCAGCTCCATGAGGCTGTTGAACTGGCGGCCGAGCTCTTTTTCCGACTCCCTGACGACCTGGCGTTTCCAGAACAGGAACGACTCGATCCGCGACAGGATGTACGCATCGCCCGGCTCCAGCATCTTCAGCCGCTCGGAGAGCCGCTCCTGCGTGATCGGCAGCCGCGTCGCCTGATCGAACCGCGGCAGGTGCGGCAGGCTGCCGATGAGCGCATAGTAATCGTTTAGATTCACGCCCATGTGTCCCCTCTCCGTCTAGACGATCGTGTGCTGCCCCGTCATGATCTTCCTGAAACGCGGCACAAGGTGGCGCACCAGCAGGTCGGCGATCGCCTGGTCGGTCAGGTCGACCTGGATGTTCTGACCCTTGAGCTGAATCTTGACGCCGGCGAACTTCTCGCCGACCGTTTTAAGGTCGATCCCTTCCCGCAGCATCCCCCCCGCCGTCTTCAGCACCAGTTGGCGGAACTTCTGCTCGGCCGCGTCGGCAGTCTTCTTCCCCGCCACCGCGGGGTCGCCTGCGAGAAGCAGCACGATCTCGTTATCCGCCGGCAGCATCGCGCCGGCCTTGCGCGCTAGGGCGAGGATGACCTCCTTCAGCACATCCTCCTCGCTCAGCTTCTCGGCAACGAGCCGTTTCACATATGCTTCGAACGTCGCCCTGACCTCGTTGCCGAGCCGCAGGATCGAGTCGCGCGCGGCGAGCTTCAGCGCCTCTTCCGAGGCGGCCTTTTCGTTCTGTATCTCCTCATGAGACCTGGCCTTGAGCTCCTGCACTTCCCTGCGCGCGCCGTCGAGCATGCGGGCCGCCTGGTCGCGCGCGTCTTTCAATATCTTGTCTGCTTCCTGCCGCGTCGCCTGGACCCCCTCGTCGCGTATCTGCCTGATGAGCTCCTCAACGCCCGCGGAGACTTTTGCGGATTCTGACATGCTATTTCCCTCCCGTTATCGAGCCGATGAGTATCAGCGCGAAGACGAACACGAAGACGGCGAATCCTTCCACGACCGCCGCGGGCGTGACCGATATGCCGAATATCTCCGGCTTGCTCTTCGATGCGTTGATGGCAGCCGCGCAGCAGCTCCCCTGCGTGGCCCCCGCATACAGCAGCGCCACCCCCGACAGGAACCCGATACCGAAGAGAGCAGGGCTCCCCGGCGCCGCCGCCTTTTGCAGCGACAGCATGATCACGATACCGTAGATTATGACGGACGACGGGAGAACGGACAGCCCGATGAATTTCCCGTACCCGCTCTCCGTGTCGAGCATCGCGCCGCAGGCGGTCATACCAGCTCGCATGCACCCGATACAGCTGCCGACGGCGGAGAGCGCCAGCGGCGAAAATATGCCCACATACCCCAACATGACCATCACCTGTTCCAAACGACACCTCCTTTTTTTGCGAAGGGTTTGAACGGCTTCCCCTCCTCGTACATGCTCCAGTTGAAAAACTCGATGAAATTGAGGCGCAGCCCGTGAACGAACCCGCTCATGATGCAAAGCCCGAAGTTCAGGACGTGACCGAAGACGAGGACCAGCGCCGCGATCGCGATACCGATCCCCGGCAGGGCGCGCGAGATCTGCGCGCCGAGATTATTGAACGTGACCGCGAGAGACACGCCCGCCAGCGCGAGAGCGAATATTCGCATGTAGCTCAGGATATCCCCGAACGCGCTGCTGATGCGCGTCAGGCCGTGCAGGCCGCCGAGTAACCGTTTGACGAGCGATCCCTCATGCTCGGAGAATAAGACAATGCATGCAACCCCGATCCCCAGCAACGCGTATGCCAGAAGCTGCAGCGGCCGCGCGATCGCCGGGGCCAGCGTGCTGACGTAGAACGAGGCGCCGCCGGAGATCATCGCGATCCAGCCGGCGGGAGAGAGCATGCTCAGCGACCAGCGGCGGCGCCACACGTCGCAGGCGTTCGCCAGCAGGACGTGAGCAACCCCGATCAGGATCACCAGCGGCATCATAACACGGTCGTCCTCGATCTCAACGAGCTTCAGTTGCGCCAGGAACGAGTCAGGGCGGAGGTGTATGCCGAAATAACCGCCGGCAAGAACCCCCCATACGATCGTCGCTGCCGACAGCGCGACGCAGAGCGTCCTGAAGCGCTTGCCCGAGGGGCTCCCGCCGAATGAGTTCCATTTCCAGAGCACGATCGCGGCCATGATCAGGCCGTACCCCGCGTCGGAAAAGATCATCGCGAAGAATACGACGAACGAGACGAAGACGATCGCCGAGGGATCCCAGAGCCGGTAGCCGGGCGTCATGTAGAACGCCACCAGGTCCTCGCCGGCGGCGAATGGCTCGCGGTTGCGCAGCATGGTCGGCGGCTCTTCGCCGGGAAGCGGTTCCTCGAAGAATACCGCCGTCCGGCGCGCAACGGCGAATTCCCGAAGCTTGTCCTCGTCTGCGCGCGCGGCCCATCCCCGCAGCGCGAACAACCCTTCTGCGTCGTGCGTGCGGCATCCCATCTCTTCGACGGCGGCCCGGTCCTCCAGCTCCCACATCGCCTGCATGAACAGGTCGCACCAGCGCGTCAGGCTCTCCCTCGTCGACTGGAGGTCCGCCATTGCGTTTTCAAGAGACGCCTGCTTCTGCTCGAGTTCGGAGAGGGAAAGCGTCCCCGCGTGCGTGCGGAGGACCGGCATCCCCTGCGGCTCCTCGCGCGACACGACGGCGACATACGCGTTCGTCTGGTCGCGGTGAACGGCGCGCCAGGGGTATGGGAGCGCCTCGACGGCGCGCATCAGCGTGAGGGGCACGACGTAGAACCAGAGCCGCAGTCCCTGCATCTCATCCAGGGGAGACAGCGCGAACTCGCCCCACGGCCGCAGGTCGACGATCCGCGCGCCGATGCGGTCGAGCTGCGAATCGAGGTCCTGCATCTTCGCCTTGAGGGCGAGCGCTTCCCGCTGTATCTTGCGGGCGTCGAACCCCGTCACGCGGCGCTCCTGCCTGCGGCGGTTCGGGCAGCTCAAGAGGAACTGGAGCGCCTCGTACGCCTCTTTCGCCGGCGCCGAAGTACCGCGCCCTCCCTGCCCCGCCTGCAGCGGCTCGACGTGCACGCAGCCCAGTTCCTGCAACCCGGCGAGGATCGCGTCTTTGTCCTTCGCGAACCCGAACACCGTCAGTTTGATCAGCGGCACGATGCTCATGCGCTCTCCGTCATCTGCTGTTCCTGCTCGTGTTCCTTGCGGTGTTTCTGCTTGGCCAGCTTCGCACGGACCACCGCCGACCGCTCGGCGTCGCCCAGGAAGATCTGGATGCGGAAGATCGTCTCTTTCGCCTGGGGGATAAGGATCTTGTCGAAGAGGTTCACCCGCTGGGTGATGTGCTTGACGCCTTTCTCCAGCAGCGACACCCGTTCTCTGGCGATCTTCTCCCTGAAATGGAGCTGGACCATCTCCTTCAGTCTGACGACCAGAAAATCGACCCACTGCGGCTTGACGAACATCGAATAATCGACGATCTCGCAGACGGCCTCGCGCACCACCGGCAGGCGGATACCGACAACGTTCTCCTCTCCGATATCGAGCCGGGCGATCCGGACAAGCCCCGACAGAGACACCTTCGTCCGGGCAAGCATCGGCAGCTGGGCACCGATCGACGCCGCGTACTTCTCCTTCGCCTGGCCGACCTCCGCAAGCTCCTTCTGCGCGCGGACCAGCTCGAACGTGAGCTGGCGCCGCTTCAGGTCGAGAGATGGCAGCAGCCGCCTGTACAGCTTCAGCTGTTCGCGCTGCTTCTGGAGGAAGCTTTTATTGTACGATATCTTTGCCATGACATCCTATTTCGCCGCAGGCGCATCTTTCGCCGGAAAATACTTATCGATCAGCCCCTGTTTCATCAGCAGCTCCGAAGGATCGAAACATTCCGCCAGCGTTTTCCAGCAGAGGTCCAGCGCATCCTCCAGCGTCAGCGACACGGAAATATCCATGAAACGCTCCTTGAACAGCGAGCTGAACTTCAGGAGCTTTTCGTCGAACGCCGACAGCTCGAACGCCATGGCCTTCTTGCGGTCGGCCTCTTTCGCGCTCGCGTAGAACCTGATCATCGTGTTCATGATCTGCGGGTGGTCCTCGCGCGTCACCTTCCCGACCACGTGCTGTTTCAGCCGGGAAAGAGAACCGAACGGATCGATTATCTTGTCGTGAAGGTAGAACTGCCCTTCCGTGATGTAGCCCGTATTGTCGGGTACCGGATGGGTCAGGTCGTTGCCGGGCATCGTCGTCACCGTCAGGATGGTCACCGAACCCGCGTCCTTGAAATCGCACGCCTTTTCGTAGCGCTGGGCAAGCTGGGTATAGAGGTCGCCCATATAACCGCGCGTCGCCGGAATCCGCTCGAGCGATATCCCCAGCTCTTTCATAACGTCGGCGTACGCCGTCATATCGGTCAGGAGGACGAGGACCCGCTTGTGTTCCTCCACAGCGAACTTCTCCGCGACAGCCAGCGCCATGTCGGGAACAAGGAGCCGCTCAACGATCGGGTCTGAAGCCAGGTTGACGAACATGACCGTCTTGTGGAAGACGCCGTGAGACTCGAACGCGTTCTTGAAAAAATAGTAGTCGTCGAAGATAAGCCCCATGCCGCCGAACACCACGATATCGGCGTCGGCCTGGAACCCGATCCGCGCAAGCAGCTCGTTGTACGGCTCCCCCGCCACCGAGAAAATAGGTATCTTCTGGCTTTCGACCAGGCAGTTGAAGAGGTCGATCATCGGCACGCAGGTCTGGATCATCTTCTTAGGCAGGATGCGCATCATCGGGTTGACCGTCGGCCCGCCAACCGGTATTTTGGGCATCCCGTCGAGGAGAGGCCCGCCGTCGACCGGCTGGCCGGAGCCGCCGAAGATACGGCCCAGGATATTCGGCGAATAGGTCACGTCGAACGGATGGCCGAGGAAATGGATCGTCGCGTCGGTCGACAGCCCCTTGCCTCCGGCGAAGACCTGGAGGCTCACGGTGTCGCCGTCGAGCTCCACCACCTTCGCGAACGATTTTTCGCCGTCGGTGTTCTCCACGACGGCGATATCGCCGAACGCGACGTTCTTGGCCTTCACCCTGATCAGGTCGCCTATGATCTCGCTGATACTGGTATATTTGATAAGTGCGTACGACATATGGCTCACCCCTGTTTGTGTTTGACGTGCAGATACCGCACCTGCGCAAGAACCTGTATTCTACACGAAGCGGCGAATCTTGTCTTCCTTATTTGTGCAGCCGCGACATCACCGGGACGATGACCGCGATAAGCGCCCCAGCGGCCGCTATGCACAGCAATAACATCGTGATCCAGTGCGGGACGAATGCCGGGCGCGGTCTTTCTTTGCTGCACACCGCCCGATGGAACTTTCCGAAAAACCCGCCCTTCCCCGCCAGCCGCCCCGCGACGGACGCGAGGACCAGCGCGCCGAAGAACATGCCGAAAAAGACAAAGAAGAAGCCGCCCCCCGTATCGCCGGACCCGAACATCGCGACCGCGGCGCAGACGCAAACAAGGGTGCAGATGGCGAAAGCGCTCGTAAGAATTAACGACATCATATTTCCGCTAATCAGCGCTTTCGAGACAGATACTGTTCCATTTTTCTGTTTCCCTTTCGATCAATCGCCGTATATCGCCGCTATGACCAGCGCTTTGAGCGGCGTATCGATGACGCTCAGCAGCGTCCCGTATATCACCCAGACGGACGAGACCGTCATGAAGATATGGGTCAGGAACATCCCCGGCAGGACGCCGACCGCGTACACGCACAAGCCGAACACGATCCCTTTGACGTACCGGTTCTTACCCGGGACCCCGTTCTTGAGCACGGCATAAACCGCCGCGAAAAGGCAGTTGAGCGCGAAGGCCCCCGCGTAATAGTCCATGCCGGGACCCTTTGCCATCGGCCGCCAGACATTCACCGGCTCAAGCTTATATATCCAGCTGAACAGCCAGCCGTCGGTCACTATCGCAAATACCGATAGAACAACGGTCGCCGCAAACCCTGCAAGAAGAATTTTCCCGATCTTCATCGTATACCTCCGATTGTTGTTAGTCACTCATCTCCTTTGATTGCTGACGCTCAAGGACCACGATCGAGCGGGCTTTGACCTTCACCGAACGCGCATGCAGCCTCTTGCCGTTCCCTGTTTCGCAGATATCGTCCGGCGAAGCCATGGCGGTATCGACAGCCTGCGACCACTCGCCGGGTTTCCCTTCCTGCACCGTAAAGTCGACGTCTTCCCAGAAGGCATTGATCATCACGTAGATGTCGCCGTCGCCCTGCGAGGCCCCGCGCAGACAATAGGCGAGGGTGCGCGATCCGTGGCCGAGGTCGACCCCGCCGTTCGGGCCGTACCAGCTCACGTCGTCGCGCCAAAACCGGCTGCGGGAGATCGAGGGGTGCGCCTTGCGGAAGGCGATCATCAGCTTGAAGAAGCGAAACATGTCGCGGTTCTTGTCGAGAAGCGACCAGTCCAGCCACGTGGTCTCGTTATCCTGGTTGTACGGGTTGTTATTCCCTTTCTGGGTATTCATGAACTCGTCGCCGGCGCAGAACATCGGCGTGCCGTTGGCGAGCATCAGGATAGTGAAGAAATTCTTGACCTGCCGGCGCCGGAGCTCCATGACCTCCGCGGGAACATTGCGATCACCCTCATGCCCGCAATTCCAGCTCAGGTTATTGTCGGCGCCGTCGGTGTTGTTGTTGCCGTTCGCCTTGTTATGCTTTTGGTTGTACGACACGAGGTCGTAGAGGCAGAACCCGTCATGCGCGGTGATGAAGTTGACGCTCTGCACCGGCCGGCTCGCGTCGATCACCGCGTCAGGGAAAAGATCGTCGCTGCCGTATAGACGGCGCATGAGCGCGCCGACCATCCCGGCGTCGCTTTTGACGAACTGGCGGACGTCGTCGCGAAACTTGCCGTTCCACTGCCGCCACATCATCCCCGGGAACGTCCTGCCGAGCTGGTACGACGCGATATCCCACGCCTCCGCGGTAAGCGCGATATCGTTCATGTAGGCGAACCACCCGATCTCGATGACAAGAGCCGGGTCGGTGACATTGACCGACCCGTCGTTGTTGCGCGTAAAGATCGAGGCGAGGTCGAACCGGAAGCCGTCCACACGCATCATCCGCGCCCAGTAGCGGAGGCTCTCGATGATCATGATCCTCACCGTCGGGTGCGCAACGCGCAGGACATTGCCGCAACCGGCGTCATTTACGTACCGGCTGCGGTCCTGTTCGAGGAGGTAGAAACAGTGGTTGTCGATCCCCCGATAGGAATAGGTCGGCCCGCGCGCATCCCCTTCGCAGGTGTGGTTGTACACGACGTCGAGCCATACCTCGATCCCGGCCTTGTGGAACGCCCTCACCATCTCGCGGAACTCTTCCATCGGACTGCCCGTCGCATAACCGGCGTGCGGCGCAAAAAAGTTCAGCGTCATGTACCCCCAGTAATTCCCCTCCCGGGGATCGAACTGGTGGACCGGCATCAGCTCGACGATCGTGACGCCGAGCTCCTGCAGATACGGGATCTTTTCGATGAGGGCGGCGAACGTCCCGCGTTTTGCCGGCGTCACGCCGGAGTTCTTCCGTGCGGTGAACCCTTTGACATGCAGCTCGTAAACGATCGCGTCCGACGTATGACGGGGGCGGACGTTATCTCTCCACTCGAAACCGCCCTTTTGCCGTTTTGGCAGGACGCCGAGCGGCGCCTTGCCGTCGTTCGCCCCCGGCCCGATCGCCGCGCTGCGGTCGAACTCCGGCGGGAACCAGACCTCTTTGGCAAGCGGGTCGAGAAGGATCTTTTTGTCGTCAAAGCGGTGACCGGCAGAGGGCTCGTGCGGCCCCTCAACGCGGTACGCATAGAGCGTCGCGCCGTTCATCTCCTCGGCGGGGATCCAGCAATGCCAGATCCTGCCGGTCTTGTTCTTGTGAGGGTCGAACCGGTACTCGTAGACGGGAACATCGCGGTCAACCTTGGTATAACAGAGAAGGGTGACGCCCGTCGCGTACTTCGAGAAAAGCGAGAAGTTATAGGCTTTGAGATGGTCGACCCACGTCGCGCCGATCGGGAACGGCACCCCTTCGTCGGTTTCCCACTTCTCGATGGTCCTCAGCTGGCCGGAGAGGTCTGGCATGTATTTCTCCCTATTAATAGGTGAACAGATCCTTGAGCGCGAACTTCTCTTCCCCGCTCACCGCGTTCAGCGCCTTCAGTATCTTCTCACGGGCGTTCTGCGTCAGCCGACGCCCCTTGCGCCCTTTCTGGACCACCTTGTGCGTCAGCTGTTCGATAGACGCCTTGACCAGATCAGCATTCGCCAGGTTCAGCCGGGTCATGATGCCGTCGAGCGGCTGTGTTCCCAGCTCCATATTTTCCGTACCCATATGCGTTCTCTACAGCATCTCCGGCGGTTGTCCTGTCGCCTCGATCACCGATAGCCACAGCGGGCCGTGCGGCTCGACGCGCTTGCGGCCGGCGGCGATCATGGCCATCGGTATGTGCACAAAGGCGTTATTGACGAGGCCGACGACCATCTCGGTACGCCCCGACATCGCCGCGTGGACGGCATATTCGCCGAGCATGTAGCAGTAGACGCTGTCGATCTGGTTGGCCGGTATCGCGCGGATGATGTAGCTGGGGTCGATATACTTGAGGTTTATCTCGATCTTTTCCTTCTTAAAAAATTCGTTGATGCGGTCTTTGAGGAAAATGCCGATGTCCTGGAACTTGATATTCCCCGAGGCGTCATGCTCCTGGCTCTTCGCCGGGATCAGGTCCTGCCCCGCCCCCTCGGCGACGAGCACCACCGCGTGGCCGCGCCGCAGCATCCGCTCCTTGAGCGCGTTCAGGAAGCCGCTGCCGCCGTTCAGCGAGAACGGGACCTCCGGTATCAGCACGAAATTCGCCTCGCTCACCGCGAGCGCCGCGAGGCAGGTAATAAAGCCGGAATGCCGCCCCATCAGCTTGACCAGCCCGATGCCGTTCGGTGACGACTTCGCCTCGGTGTGCGCCGTGGCGATCACCTGGCAGGCGACCGATGACGCCGTCGCAAAACCGAAACTCCGGTCGATAAAGGCGATATCGTTGTCGACCGTCTTCGGTATCCCTATAATGCTGACCTTCGCTCCCCGCTTTCTCGCCGCCTCGGATATCACGAGCGCGCCGCGCTGCGTCCCGTCGCCGCCGATGATGAACAGCAGGTCGATCTTGTTGTTCAGGAGGAAATCGACGATGCGCTCGGGGTCCTGCTTGCCGCGCGACGTCCCGAGCATCGTCCCGCCCTGCCGGTGAACGTGGTCGACCATGTCGGGGGTGAGGGCGATCGGCTCACACGCGTACTCGGGGATGAAACCCTGGTAGCCGTTCCTGACGCCGAGTATCCTTTTGACGCCATAGCGGTAAGTGAGCGTCATGACGACCGAGCGTATCACGTTATTGATGCCCGGACAGAGGCCGCCGCAGGTGACGATCGCAGCGGAGGTCTGCGACGGCTCGAAGAAGATCGAACGGCGCGGCCCCGCCTGTTCGAACGACGGTATCTCTTTCCCTTCCGCGATCATGCGCCGCACGTTCGCCGCGCGGATGTCGAACAAGACGCGTTCATCGTCGGCGATAAACACCGTCTTCTGGAACTTTTCCGGCAGCAGCTTGAGCAGCGGCGTCTGGACTGCCGGTTGACCGAGCATCGGGATCAACGTGTTCATCTATGTATCTCCTTCGTCGACGTTGGGGCACTATTTCTTCTTGTACTGTTCAGACATCTGATCGTACGTTTTCAGATTACCCTTCGTGCTGAGCGATTCATGCGCACCAAGCATAGTTCCCGGCGGAGTCGCTGAACCGACGCGGGGCTTTAGATCCATTTTAAAATTATCGGTGCTCCCTTTATTGAGGTCCTCGACATTCCTGCTTCTCTTATCCTTTATCTCTTTAACTTCCTTTTTTTCTTCATTTTTAAGGATTTGTGAAGAGAACGAAAACTTGTCTGAATACCCCTTATTGAGATCCGTCGTCGTCAGCCCCCTCTTCTTGATGGCAAGATCCTCCGCCGCAAGGCAGAGCATGGCGGTCGCAGGAACGAGGAACGCTATGAGCGCACAAGCGCAAAGGGACGCGGAACACTTTGTTCTCATTCATACCTCCTTGCATGGGATTCTAAAGAATAAAGTACGATCACCTTGCCCGCCGCCTGAAAGGCGAGCATTGACGTATCCGCCGCGCCGACGCTGCCCGGATAGACGCGGGCCGCGCATGTCAGCGCCGCGCATACGGCCAACAATGTGATGTATTTCATGCGACATCCCTACCTGATCGCGCATTATGCGGCATGACACAGGCTTTCTATGTATCTGCCTTACCGGAGCGCGGCCGCCTTCTTCACATCCGAGAAGCATACTGCCTTCTGAGAAACGACGTCCGACATGATCCGCAGGTCCTTGTCGCCGACGTCGTAGACGCCGATGATATCGGCATATTTTACCGATTCGGGCATGAGCCGCCCGAAGATATTCTCCGACGGCTGAAACCATTCCGTATTGAACACAACCTCTTTCTTACCGGGGAACAGCGCGACGTAGAAGATGCCCGTCTCGACCAGGTCCTGAAAGAAGTGCGTCCCGTATGAAAGTTCAGGCATAAGATTTCCCTCGGGGAAAGCGACCTCCGCGAGGGCCGCCATGTTATTTATCTCGGCAAATTTCACCGGAACGCCGAGCGACGGCGTCGTGGTGCCCCAACGCCCCGGGCCCATCAGCAGGGTCGGCATTTCTTCTCTGCTCCGTATCTCCCTGTTCAACGCCCCTATGATGCGGGCGATCTCATACTTATCCGAAAGATCGAGCTTGCAGTACCCTTCGGCTTCCACACGGATGATCCTCTTGATCGGCTGCGAGACGTTACCCCCCAGGAAATACCCGCGCGACAGGAACAGCATCTCTTCCCTCTTCACGCTGTCCGGCATATCCACCTTATGCCCCAGCCCGCGCGTCTGAAGCGGCCGGCACTGCAGCAGGTTAATTCTGAACGTCCCGTCGCTCGTATAATTGACCGTCCATTCGATTTCCACTGGATACCGGTACGCGCGCTCGATCGTATTCAGCATCTTCCTGAAGGAATCTGCCAGGGCCGGGTCGTCGAACACCGTGTCGAGTGTCAGGATCCAGTACTCCTTGACACCCTTCCCGTCCCTGTTCATCATCTGTTCCGCCTCGTGGTCCCGCACCGCCACCCGCCCGATATCCCCGCAGGCATGCTCGCCGAGCAGGACGTCAAAGGGCACCGTCGCGAACAGGTTGTCCTTCGTGTTGATGAGGTCTACCTCGTGCTGGGAGTATTTCCGCAGGTCGTCTTTTTCCGCGTACGGCCGCCGAATCGGATCGTCAAGCGCGACCATCCGCGGATAATCGCCCTCCACTCGGTTGACCGCGCGCGTCCCGAGGCCGAACACCATCCTGAGCATCCCCGCCTTGGGGTCCATCTGCTCGTTCCAGACATAGGTGTTGTAGGACATGCCGACGCCCGCAAGGTCGGGGAAGAAATACTGACTGTGGTGAGACCCCGACACCCGCTGGACCAGGAGCGCCATCTGCTCATCCAGTTTATCCAACCCCCGCTGCTTGCGGTAGGCCAATGCGTCCTCGCTCATCGTGCTCGCATAGATCTTCTTGACGGCCTCGGCGAACTGGATATACCGCTGCTCGGGCGTCCCCTGGTTGGCCAGAAAGACGCTCTCGTATTTCCCGGCGAACGCGTTCCCGAAGCCGTCCTCCAGGAGAGAGCTCGAGCGCAGTATAATGGGAGATGAGCCGAAATACTCGATGACCTGCTGAAAATGCTCCATGATCTCTTCGGAAAAGGTGCCGTACAGCATCTTTTCTTTCAATATCTTGGCGACGCCGAAATAACCCTCGTCGGTCTTCTGCTGGATATGGAGCTTCCACCAGCGGTTCTGCACGATATACGCGTAGAAGATGTCCGACCCTATGTAAAACGAGTCGTGCGGCTCGCTCAGCTTCTGCCAGTCAAGCTGTTTGCTCTCCGACAGGATCTTCCGCGCCAGCAGCATGCCGACCGCCTTGCCGCCGATGAACCCCGTGCCGATCAGCCGCGACTTGATCTCGACGATCTCCTCGAGCGAGAAATGCTTTTGCGCCAGCTCGGACATCTTCCTGTTCTTCGTGATCATGATGTCGCAGAGTTTCCTGACCATCTCTTTGCGACGGGCTTCAGTTACCTTGCCGCAGATCATCTCCTGCACTTCGATGAACAGACGGTCCCAGTAATCGAGGTTCCGCTTCGCGCTTTCCGCTCCCTTTTCCCTGATGTACGACAGGATCTTGACGGCGTTGACGCTGTCGGTGATCGGGACGAACGTATCGCCTGCCCAGTGGTGAGGGAAGAACATCGTCGGCGAATAGCGGTTCCACACCTTCAGCGGATGGATATACATCCCGCCGTCGCAGTGGTAGACATCCAAGAGGAGCTGCGTCGTTTCCCGTATGCGCGCGATCGATTTGAACGAATGGTTATTGCGCAGGATCGCGAAATAGGTGACCGTCTTGAGCTCGTACAGGTACGGGCAGGTGACCATGAAAAAGTTGCCGATCATCTGGTCGGCTGCCCAGGCGGACAGGAGCTCGGAGAGACAATCGAAGACGTAATAGGCCCCCTCGCCTTCTTTCGTGATGATCGCGTTGACCCGGGCGGTAAACACCTCAAAGCCGGTATCCGGGTTGAGCTCGTACCGTTTGATCTCTTTCGCAGGTTTGATGATCTCCTTGTGCGAGGCGAACCGCAGGTAGATCACCTTCCTGTTCTGCGCAAGCGACTCGCGCACGAAAGGCTTCACCAGGCCGATATAGTCCTTGATGTCGTCTATCTGCCAGACCACATTGTCGCCGAGCCGCAGTCCCGTGATAACGCCGTCCAGCCCCTTCAGTCCCGTGCTGATCATGGTATCTCCTGAAAATATTTTATATGGCACATCCAAATACTCGTGCTGCCTCTCGCAGCGGGTGACAGGTTTCCGTTATCGAAGAAAAACCCGCTCACATCGCCGGCAGGTTGCTCTCGCCCATAAGGAACATGTCGATGCTCCGCGCGCACCGCCTGCCCTCCGCGATCGCCCAGACCACCAGCGACTGGCCCCGCCGCATGTCGCCCGCCGAAAAAACCTTCGAAACCGAGGTCATAAACTTTTCGTCCGTCTTCACGTTGCCGCGCTCGTCGAAGGCGACGTGAAGGTCCGCCAGGAGACCGGCATGCTCCGGATTCAGGAAGCCGACGGCGACGATGACCAGGTCGGCGCCGATCTCGAATTCGCTTCCCGGCATTTCTTTCATGGCGGGAAACCGCTTGCCGTGCTCGTGCACGAACTGAACCCTGACGCAGGAAAGCTTTGTCACACGGCCTTTCTCGCCTATAAAGCCCTTGGTCAAAACGGCCCAGTGGCGCTCTCCCCCTTCTTCATGGCTCGACGTCGTCTTCAGGAGGAGCGGATATCGCGGCCACGGGTATGCCTCGGTCCTCCCCTCGTCGGGCCGCGGCATCACCTCAATCTGCACGACGCACCCCGCCCCCTGGCGATGCGCAGTGCCGACGCAATCGGAGCCGGTGTCGCCGCCGCCGATCACCACCACTTTTTTACCTTTCGCGTCGATCAGCTCGCCTTTCGGTATCGTCTCACCGGCCGAGCGCCTGTTCGACTGCGTCAGATAATCCATGGCAAAGGCGACGCCTTTCAGGTCCCTGCCCGGCACCGCAATATCCCGCGGAACACGCGACCCGCCCGCGAGGCAGACCGCGTCGAACTCGCTCAGCAGCTTGCCTGCCGCATAGTCGCCGCCGGCGTTGACCCCTGTTCTGAAAACAACCCCTTCCTTTTTCCAGATATCGATGCGCCTGTCCAGGAGGTGTTTCTCGAGCTTGAAATCGGGGATGCCGTAGCGCAGTATCCCGCCCGGCTTTTCGTCCCGCTCAAAGACGGTCACCGCGTGGCCCGCCCGGTTCAGCTGCGCCGCGCACGCGAGTCCTGCCGGCCCCGATCCGATCACGGCGACCCGTTTCCCCGTCCGCTCTTTGATGACCGCCGGCTTCATGAGACCGTGCTTGAACCCGTATTCAACGACCGCAAGTTCGTTCTCGCGGATGGTCACCGCGTCATCGTTCAGCGCCAGGACGCAGGCGTATTCGCACAGCGCCGGGCATACCCGGCCGGTGACCTCAGGCAGGCAGTTGGTCGCATCAAGAAGCGCGAGCGCCGCTTCCCACTTGCCCCGATAGACAAGGTCGTTCCACTCGGGTATGTAGTTGCCGATCGGGCATCCCGAATGGCAGAAGGGCGTCCCGCAGTCCATACAGCGCGAGGCCTGCTCCTGGGTCTGCGCGTCCGGGCGCATCCGCGCAACGTCCTTGTAGTCCCGGACGCGCTCGCACACCTCTCGGTACTGGCCGCCCTGCCGCGCTATCTTGAGAAAACCTCTCGTGTCACCCATCCAGCTTCTCCGTCAGGTTCAGTTTCTTTTCTATCTTGATCCCCTCGAGGATACGCTTGTATTCCATCGGGATCACTCGCACGAACCTCTTCAGTTCTTCATGGATATTGTCGATGACCTTTTTCGCCTTTGCGCTCTTCGTGTATTTGATGTGGTTGTGGAGGAGATGATAGATGGTATCTTTGTCGTCTTCTTTGACGTCTTCCAGAAGGACCATATCGGTGTTGCACCTCCCCCTGAAGGCCCCCTCTTCATCGTACACATACGCGATGCCGCCCGACATGCCCGCGGCGAAATTACGCCCTGTCCGACCGAGGACGATCACCCTGCCTCCCGTCATATACTCGCAGCCATGGTCTCCGACGCCCTCCACGACGGCGTACAGCCCCGAACTCCGCACGCAGAACCGTTCGCCCGCCAGGCCGGCGATGTATGCCTCGCCCGATATGGCGCCGTAAAACGAGGTGTTGCCGATGATCACGTTCTCGGCCGGCGCATAGTGCGACTTCCTGTCCGGATAGATGACGATCTTCCCGCCCGATATCCCCTTGCCGACATAATCGTTGGACATCCCCTCCAGCTCGAAGGTGACGCCTTTCGCAAGGAAGGCGCCGAAGCTCTGCCCCGCGACGCCCGTGAACGCGCAGGTGATCGTGTCCTCGAGCAGGACGCCGTCGCCGCACCGCCTGCACACCTCGCCGCTCAGCATCGCGCCCACGGCCCGGTCGGTGTTATGTATCGCCCGCGAGATCCGCACAGGCCTGTTCTTCTGGAAGGCGTCCTTGCTCGCCGCGATGAGTTCGCGGTCCAGGACGTTGTCGAGTCCGCACTCCTGCGCTCGCGTGCAATAACGCCCGACGTCTGCGGGGATGTCCGGCTTATACAGGACGGCGCTATAATCGATCTCCTTCGCCTTCGCCGGCGCGATGCCGGCGTTCGTCTCGAGCAGGTCGGTCCTGCCGACCATCTCGTCTACCGTCCGCACGCCCAACTGCGCCATGATCTCGCGGAGCTCGTGCGTAACCAGGCGGAAATAGTTCACGATGTATTCCGGCCGCCCCCTGAACCGCTTCTGTAAAATATCGTCCTGCGTTGCCACGCCGACCGAGCAGTTGTTGAGATGGCAGTGCCGCAGCATCACGCAGCCGCTCACGATGAGCACCGCCGTGCAGAAGCCGAACTCTTCTGCGCCGAGGAGCGCCGCGATCGCCACGTCGCGCCCCGTCCGGATCTGCCCGTCGGTCTGCAGCCTGACCCGCGAGCGAAGATTGTTGAGGAGGAGCGTCTGGTGCGTCTCAGAGAGGCCCAGCTCCCACGGGAGCCCGGCATACTTGATCGAGCTGATCGGCGACGCGCCGGTGCCGCCGTCGCCGCCCGATATGAGGATCATGTCGGCATGCCCCTTCGCGACGCCCGCCGCAATGGTCCCCACGCCGACTTCCGAGACCAGCTTGACGCTCACCCGCGCGCGGGGGTTCGCGTTTTTCAGGTCGAAAATCAGCTGGGCGAGGTCTTCGATCGAATAGATGTCGTGGTGCGGCGGCGGCGAGATCAGCGTGACGCCGGGCGTCGTATACCTCGTCCGCGCGATGATCCCGCTCACCTTGTGCCCCGGCAGCTGGCCTCCTTCGCCGGGCTTCGCCCCCTGCGCCATCTTGATCTGTATCTCGTCGGCGTTCACCAGATAGTTGATCGTGACGCCGAACCTCCCCGACGCGACCTGTTTGATGGCGCTCCGCCGCGAATCGCCGTTGGGGAGCGTGATGAACCTGTTCGGGTCCTCGCCCCCTTCCCCCGTGTTCGACTTGCCACCGATCCTGTTCATAGCGATGGCGATCGTCTCGTGCGCCGCGCCGCTGATCGAGCCGAAACTCATGGCGCCCGTGACGAACCGTTTCATGATCGACTCGGCCGGCTCGACCTCCTCGATCGGGACCGGCGCCGCACCATTTTTGAACGTCAGGAGGCTCCGTAACGTTACCGGATTGTCGCTCTGGTCGTTGATCAGACGCGCAAACTCCTTGTACCGGGCATGGTCGTTATTGCGGGCGGCGTCCTGGAGCGCCGCGATGCTGTCCGGGTTCCAGAGATGGAACTCGCCGTCCTTTTTCCACTGATAGACGCCGCCGCTCGAAAGGTACAGCCGCTCGGCGTCCCTCTGCGCGTACGCCTCCCGGTGCCGCGCGATCGTCTCACCGGCGATCCCGTCAAGGCCCACTCCGCCGATCCGCGAGGGGGTACCGGTAAAATAGGTTCCAATGACTTCATGATCCAGGCCGAGCGCCTCGAAGATCTGCGCGCCGCGGTAACTCCTCAGCGTGGATATCCCCATCTTTGAAAGTATTTTCAGGATCCCGTCCGTAATGGCCTTGTGGTAATTTTTTAGGGCCGTCGTGCGGTCCGCGGAGACATGTTTCTCATCCACAAGGTATTCCACCGCCTTATAGGCAAGGTACGGGTTGACGCACCCGGCGCCGAAACCGAACAGAAGGGCGAAATGGTGGACCTCTCTCGGCTCCGCGCTCTCGACGATCAATGACACCTGCGACCGTATCGTCTTCCTGACCAGGTGCTGATGGACGGCGCTCACCGCCAGCAGCGCCGGCAGGGCAATGTTGTCCCTGTCGACCCCGCGGTCGCTCAGGATGAGGAAGGAATACCCCTGCTCGATCGCATATTCCGCCTCAAAGCAGATGCGATCAAGCGCGCGCCGGAAACCGTCCGCGCCGCTCCCCGCGTCGAAGAAGGTATAGACCGTTTTCGACTTGAACCCGCCGACGCTGATATCCCGTATCTTTTCGAGTTCCTCGTCGGTCAGGATGGGATTCTTCACCCGCAGTTTGCGGCCATGCTCCGGCGACTCGTCCAGTATGTTCTTTTCCGGCCCGATAAAGCTCTCCATGCTCATAACCAGCTTTTCCCGTATCGAATCGATGGGAGGGTTGGTCACCTGCGCGAACAGCTGCTTGAAGTAAGCGTAGAGGATCTGCGGTTTCTTCGAGAGGAAGGCGTGCGGGGCGTCGTTGCCCATCGAACCGACCGGCTCCTTCCCCTCCTCGGCCATCGGTTTCAGGACCACCTTGAGGTCTTCCCGGGTGTAGCCGAACGCCTTCATTGCCGGCAGCATGTCTTCGATCGCCCGTTCCCCGCCGCCGGAACCGGTCAACGTATCCAGATCGATCATGTGGCGATCGTTCCACCAGCCGTACGGCGCGCGGCCCGAGACGCTCTTCTTGATCTCGGTATTATTGACGATCCGCCCCGCCGCGGTATCGATAAAGAAGATCTTGCCCGGCTCGAGCCGCCCCGATTCCTTGATGTCGGCGGGGTCGATGTCGAGGACGCCGGCCTCGGAGGCCATGACGACAAAATCGTTCTTCGTGATGATGTATCGCGCGGGCCGAAGGCCGTTCCGGTCGAGGACCGCCCCGATGTTCGTCCCGTCGGTGAAGGCGATCGCGGCTGGTCCGTCCCACGGCTCCATGAAGCAGGCGTGATACCGGTAGAAATCCTTGAGGCCGTTGTCCATCAGCTTGTCGTGCTCCCACGCCGCCGGGATGAGCATCATCATCGCGTGTTCGAGCGGCCGCCCGGCAAGGACCAGCAGCTCGAAGACGTTGTCGATCGCCGCCGAGTCGCTCCCGCCCCGCACAATGACCGGTTTGAGCTTCTCGATATCCGTCCCGAAAAGGCCGCTTGAGAGGAGCCGCTCCCTGGCACTGATCCAGTTGATGTTGCCCCGCAGCGTATTGATCTCGCCGTTGTGGGCGAGGAAACGGAACGGCTGGGCAAGGCTCCACGACGGGAAGGTGTTCGTACTGTAGCGGGAATGGACGAGGCAGAGCGAGCTCTCCAGGGAATCGTCTTGCAGGTCGGCGAAGAATCCTCTCAGCTGAGAGGGCATCAGGAGCCCTTTATAGCAGAGCGTGCGCGAGGAGAGGCTGACAACGTAAAACGATGATCTCTCCGCCGCGGCGACGGACCTGACCGCGTTCTCGGCCTGCCGACGGATGACATAGAGCTTTCTTTCGAACGCGAGCTGATCGTTCGCCCCGTCTTTCATGCCGATGAATATCTGCGCAATGTGCGGCTGGGTCTCACGCGCGCCCTTACCGATCACGGAGTTGTTGACAGGGACATCGCGCCAGCCCAGGAACCTCTGCCCCTCTTCATCGATGATCCTCTTGATTATTTCTACGCACAGTTCCCGGTCGCCGGCATCGTTCGGCAGGAAGACCAGGCCGGCGCCGTACGACCCCGGTTCGGGTAAAGCGATGCCGGCCTTTTTGCATTCCTTCAGCAAGAATGTATGCGGCATCTGCATGAGGATGCCCGCGCCGTCGCCCGTCTCGGGGTCGGCGCCGACCGCGCCGCGATGGCTCAGCCGCTCGAGGACCTCCATGCCTTTCAGGACGATGCCGTGCGTCTTCCTGCCGTTGATATTGCAGACAAAGCCGACGCCGCAGTTGTCGTGCTCGTAACGCGGATCGTACAACCCCTGTTTTTTCGGAAAATCCCTGATGATCACTCGGCATCCCTCCTCGGCCGCCCGCCGGTCATAGCATTGCGATCAGTCCTTGAACTCCCCCTCGTCGTACCGCTGCCAGAACTCGGAGGGCTTCATCATCTTGTCGAACCGGACACCGATCTCTTTGATCGTCGGCATGTTCCTGACTATATCCATCCCCGCCGTTATATTCTTCGGCGTGAAGATGAGACGCTTCAGCGGAAGGCCCTTCAGCGGCGTAAGATCGGCCACCGGTGTGCCGCCGATATGGAGCCGTTCCAGCTTGCCTCCGGCGAGAGGGCGCAGGTCGGAGACGTTCGTCCCGCGCAGCGTCAGGGCGATCAAGGGGGCGCCGGCAAGCGGTGTTATATCGGACACTTTAGTTTCGTTGAGCCAGAGCATCTCCAGCGGCATTCCTTGCAAGGCCGCAATATCGGACACCGGGCATCCCTCCAGGTTCAGATCGACCAAGCGCATGCCGGCAAGCGGCGACAGGTCGGAGACCTTGGCGTTCTTCAGGTAGAGCAATTCGAGCTTTGCGCCTTTGAGCGGCGAGATATCTGCAATACGGGTGTTATCGATAAAAAGACGGCGCACCGGCGTACCGGCGAGCGCGGAAATGTTGTCGATCTGAAGCCCCCGGAGGTCGAGAACCTGCAACATAACGCCGGCGATCGGCGAAAGGTCTTCCACCGGCGTCCCGCTCAGCACAGCCTCGGCGACATAGCCATGTTCGTCGATAACCAACACGGCATCCCCGGCATAATCATGGTTCGCCGACTTGAGCGCCTGGTGGAACTGTTCTGCCGTCATATGCACGGTTTCGCGAACAACGGCCGGTGGCGCTTCTTGCGTCGGCAGCCCCGGATCTTCCTGCGCCGATACCAGGCCCGCACATACACACAGAAGCACCAACGGCAGAATCATCTTTCTTATCATGATCGTGACCTCCCGGCGTTTCAGCATATGTAGATGAAGACGTGGGGATATTCTACAGGATTAGAGTAAAAATGGTAAGAAAAGACTGCTACTTTATGGGCGCAACGACAAAGAGCCCCGTGACGCTCTCGCATCACGGGGCTCTTGCGAACAACGGGAGTGACGGGACTCGAACCCGCGACCTCTGCCGTGACAGGGCAGCGCTCTAACCAATTGAGCTACACCCCCATAAAGGGAAAATCCGCCGTAAAGAGACCCCTCCGCCGGCCAGGCCGGAGAAGAGGGTGAAACTATAGCATATTGATCCGGAGAGTCAAAAGAAAAATTCGCGCGCTGCAAAACTCTTATCGGCGGCTGCCGTCTGCAGGGTTGCCGAGATATCCCCGGTCCAGCTTCCGGTTGCGGATCTTCTCCAGCGTTCGGCGCGCAAGGGCGTACCGCCGGTCCATCGCCAGCGCCGCCGATACGTATCGCTCGGCATCGTCCAGCATCCCCTGCTTCATATGCACAACCCCGATGTTATACAGCGCTTTGGCGCTTCCGGGATTCACCTTGAGCGCTTCGCCGAACTTCCCGATCGCCTCGTCCCGGCGGCCCTGCTGCATGAGAAGAAAACCCCAGAACAGGTATCCCCGCTCGGACGGCGTCGTCTCCACGGAACGCCGGCATTCCGCGATCGCCGCATCGATGTCCTGCGTGCAAAACGGGTTGGTCACGCTCGACGGCATCACGGCGCGATAGGCATACTTTTCGATGAGCGGATGGTTCGCCGGCGTGTCCCGCAGATAGACCTGCGCGGTGTCGTCCCAGTAGACCAGAGCCCAGTTTTTGAGAAACGCGATCGGCTGGATCGGGTCGTCCGCCGCCCTCCTGAAGACCATATAGTCGGCAAAAACGATGTCGATCCCCTGGCGATCCAGATAGCTGTCGAACCCCGGCTTCGCCTCGGCGATCGCCTCATACGCCCAGGTCGTTTCGCCGGCCGCTTCGGGAACCCGCCCGTCGATGAAAACCTTGTAGCCCGGCCAGAGCCGGTAGATCAGGTAGCCGCCCCATTCCCGGAAGTTGACCATCTTTCCCTGCGGCCGGCAATCCAGCATGAAACGGACGCCTCCCTCAGGGAAAGTCCGCTCGACGACTCCCCACCGGAAAAGCATGCCGCGCGCGTAGGCCGCCTGCGTCACGAGCAGGACCGCGGCAATGGCCAGAAGCCGCAGGCCGGCCGATAACCATCCGAAAAACCGCCCAGATCTTTTTCTCAATCGCTCGCGCATAACGGGATACGCCGACACGAGCACAAGCGCTGCGCTGACGGATGCGAAATAGATCAAACGGTTTTTGTACAGGGCCAGGGCAACAAGCCCGGCGAACGGGACAAGGAACGCCAGACGCATCCGCGAAAAAGCCAGGATGCCCGCCGCCGCGGCGGCCGCGCAGACGAGGAGGAACTGCCATGAGTGCCTCACGTTCACCGGCGCCCACTCCGCATTACGTCCCATGTAGAGCGGCGAATGGAGAAACGAAAAGATATGAGTGTAGATGCCGCAGAAATACGGATTGCAGAGCGTCGCGGCGAAACAGCATGCCGACAGCCACGCCGCAGTTCTCCAGGACTGATCCCGGCCGCCGCGGCAAAGCTTCTCATCGAGAAAGAGCCCCGCGGCATACAGGGCCGTCATCGCGATCCCCATCAAGAATTCGCCGTGCAGATTTGCCCACAAGAAGAATGCCGCCGGCAGCGTGTAGAACAGGCGCCGTCTCCCGCCCTCACGGTACAGGGTGAGCGTCAGCGCCAGTCCGGCGAAAAGAAGATACGAGAATGCCATCGGCCGGCACATCCGTATCCTTCCCGCGTTCATAAAGAGGACAGACAATGATGCGGCAGCGCCGGCAAAGCCGCTGCCGGAGACCGACCGGAACAGCGCGAAAAGCAGCGCCAGAGCCAACACGACAGCCCCCGCCTTTACCGCAATAACGGCGTCGACTCCCCACCGGTGCGTCAACTGATAGAATGCTGCAGATGACAGCCAGGAATGGATGACCCACGGATTGGGGTTGGGGTTATTGAGGAAGATGTCGTGATCCGGGATGGCCTTCCCGCGGCATATAAGCTCGCCCGTCTTGACGTGCAGCCAGAAATCGTCGTTGTCGACCGGCGAGATGTTCCAACCGGCAGCCAGAAGGAGCGCCGCGCCGATGAAGATGCTGTCGAGGTAGCGTATGAACTTACTCATGGTTTCCGAAAGACGATGGCGTCCGCCGCCTTCAGCACGTCCTGCGTCCCAAGGGCGTGAAGGCATTTGAAGCCTTCGACGCACCGGTGCGCAAGGCAGGTGACGCATCCCGCATCTTTTTGCAAAACGATATCGTGCGCTCCCAGCGGCCCCCACACCTTCGGGCCAAGCCCGGGGTCTTTACGGCCGAAGATCGCGACCACCGGCGTCCCGACGGCGCTCGCGAGATGGACGGGGCCGGAATCGTTGGAAATGAGGACGGCGCTGCGCTCGATCACGGCGGCCGTCTCGCCGATCGTCAGCATTCCGGTAAAGTTGAGCAGTTTCGGACCGAGACCGCAGGCAAGCTCTTCCATCCTTTCAACCTCGGCGTTCCCCCCTATTACGACCGCAACGCACCTTTTTTCTCTGATAAAATGCCGCGCGACATCGCGGAACCGCGACAGCGGCCACCACCTCGACGGGCAACTCGCGCCGGCGTGGATGCAGACAATCGTATCGTCGGGCCTTACCCCCTTTTTTTCCAAGAGACGTTTAGCCGTTTCCCTGTCGCGCGCGTTCACATTAAAAACCGGCCTGAGCGGGGTATCGCCGACAGGGAACCCGGCTTTCTCGAGGACATCCAGCGAGTAGACGATCTCGTGCCTGTCGCCTTTGTTCTTGAGCGGGGGCAGCGGGTGGGAGAGAAGGAACCCTAGACGCCGCGCGTATCCCGCCCGCAGGCGGATGCCGGCAAGGAACGGTATCAGAACCGAACGGTTGCTCGAGTGCAGGATCAGCGCGGTGTCGAACCGCTTAAGGAAAAGCCTGACGGCGAACCGGAAATTTCCCCAGATCCCTTTCTCGCGCGCTTCCTTATCATACACGATCACCTCGTCGATATCAGGGTTGTCCCTGACGATATCGGCTGTGTACGGCCTCACCATCACGGCGATGTGCGCGTTCGGAACAGCGCGGCGCACTGCCCGTATCGCCGGCGTGCTGAGCAGAACGTCGCCCATCCGGTCTGTACGAACGATCAGGATCTTCGGTTTCATCTGGGGTCCTCAGGTTGGACTGGCTTTCACGCAAGGTTGATCGGCTCTTCGCCGCCGCCCGCCGCGCAAGGCGGGAGGAGCTTCCGAGCCGCGGCAAGCACCTCATCGACCGTGATCAGGTCTATGCAGGTCCGCTGGCCGGCCGGGCATTGTGCCTCCTCGCACGGGACGCACGAGAGATCTTTCTGCAGAATAATATGGGGGTTTCCGAACGGTCCGTAGCGCTTCGAATTCGAGGGTCCGAAAATGGCGACGGTCGGGACACCGAACGCGCTGGCGAAATGAAGCGGTCCGCTGTCGTTGGTTACGAGCAGGTTGCAGACACCGACGACCGACGCGAGCTCCGGGATCGTCGTCCTGCCGGTGAGGTTGATCGCGTCGGGATATCCTTCCGCGACGAGCGTATTTATGTCGATGGCGTCCCGGCCTCCCACGATGACGAACCGCACAGGGCGTTCCTTGCCGATGGCGCGCATAAAGTCGATGAAGTTCGACGGGTACCACATCTTGAGGGAACTCGCGGCGTGCGGGTTGATGCCGATGACGCATTCACCTTCCCTGACCCGATGCTCGTTCCAGACCGAACGCTGGAACTCCCACGCCCGCTCGGAAACGACGATACGAAAACGGGCATGCGCCGTATCGATCGGCCCGACACAGTTCAGCTTCGAGAGATGATCGATGACGGCATGCGTGTTCCTGTTCGTGCCGCGCACAAGCTTCGTCAACCGCCGGGAACCGATAACGAACGGGAACAGGGTATGCTTGAGATCGACCACCGCGTCAAACCGCTCTCGGCGAAGCCGCCTGGCAAAGCGGCTCAGGTCGAAAAGTGAATAATCTTTTTGATAGACAATGATCTTTTCGACGATCGGATCCGATTCGAAAAGGTCCGCGCATTTCGGGCCGGCGATGACGGTGAACTTTGCCGCAGGAAATTCGCGATGGAGCGCCTCCAGGACGGGCGTCGTAAGGACCGCGTCCCCTAGATTGCTGAGCGTGATAAACAGGATCTTGCCGAGATCGCGGCTATGCGCCGGCATATTCATGCAGGATTCTCCTCGCCGCTTCGAGAACGTCTTCCTCTGATACCGCGCGAATGCAACGGTAGTCAACGCAACCGGCATTATAACACGGGACGGGGCATCCCGCACTCCGCGAGATGACGCGTATCGAGCCGCGCCCCGCCGGGCCGGTGAGCGCAGGGTCGGTCGGGCCGAATAGCGCGATCACGGGCACACCGACCGCCGCCGCAATGTGCGTCGGCCCCGAATCGTTCCCGATGTAAAGCGCCGCGCCCGCCAGGACCGCGCCGAGCGTCCTGAGGTCTGTCCTGCCCGCGGCGATAACCGGCTGCGTCCGCATCAGGCCGGCGATCGCACCCGCCGTCGCTCTATCCTGCTCGCCCCCGGTGATCACGATACGGCACGGATGCGCCGCGGCCAGCCTGTCGGCAAGGCCGGCGAACCGTTCGCAGGGCCACCGTTTCCGTTCCCAGTTTCCTCCAGGGTTGATGACGATATATCGTTCGCCGTCCCCGAGACCGAGCCCGGACAGCAGCAGCCGCGCCGCCGTCATTTCCTCGTCAACGACAGCATAGACGGGTGCACGCCCGCGCGCCGGGATACCGCACTCTTCCAGCAGCCGCAGATGGTGGTCGATCATGTGCACACCGGCATCCGGCTGCGCCGCGCGCACGGTCAGGAAGATGCCGCGGCCCTTGGTGTCAAACCCGATCCTGTTCCCGATACCCGCGAGCGCCGCGACAAGCGCCTTTGACCGCGACCGGTGAAAAAGAAAAACGGTATCATACCGTCCTGAGATCATCAGAAGCCACAAGCGCAGCAGGCTGAAAAAAGCAGCAACGCCACGCCGCTCGTGAAAGCGCACGATATGATCGACAAACGGGTTGTGCAGGTACACATCCGCGCAACGGGGATGCGTCAGGACGCTGACCTGCGACGACGGGAATGCCTCTTTGATCGCCCGTATCGCCGGCGTCACGCAGACAGCGTCTCCGAGCCAATTCTTCGATACGATCAGTATGCTGCCCGGACGTTCGATCGACCTGGACGGCGCATCCATACGGCTACTCCGTTTTTTTCAGGAAGGCGTCCGCGTGGCCGAGGACGTCGGAGACGGTGATCTTGTCCATGCACAGGAACACCTCGCAGACGCTCTTGCCGCAGGGACTGCACGACACGTTCTTGGTGATCGCAACGCCGGTCCCGGAGGGCAGGTGCCGCTGGGGGTCGGTGGGGCCGAACAGCGCGACAAATGGCACGGCGCAGCCGGCCGCGATGTGGAGCGGCGCGGTGTCCCCGGTGATAAGCAGGCTGCAGCGCCGTATCAGGGCGCCAAGCTGCGTGACCGACGTTTCTCCGATAGCATCGACATACGGGACGCCGGCGTGCTGCCCGAAATATTCCTTAAGGTCCGCGTTATCCTCTCCCCCGACCAGCACGATTTTCGCCCGGTACTTCTCCCCGAGCTCGCGTATCAGCTCGACGAAACGCTCCTTGGGCCAGCGTTTCGTCTCCCAGCGGGGACTTCCGCCCGGGCTGACGGCGACAAGGGTCTCGCCGTTCGTAACGCCGTGACGTTTGAGGAAATTATCGATCATGCGAGCGTCGTCGTCGTTAGACCAGAACTCGATCCGGCGGTCCTCCAGGGTAATGCCAAGGAGGCTGAGCAGCTTGAACTGATGGCTGACGGGGTCGATCGGCTTGCTGTCGGCGGTAATGCTGTCGCTGAGCAGGAAATGCCCGCCGTGCCTGTTATACCCGACCGTCTTCCTGATACCGCTCAGGAACAGGATCAGATGGGACCTGATGGTGTTCTGGAAATCGATCGCGATATCGTATCGCCCGCGCCGGATCCCGCGCACCGCCGATACGATCGCCCCGACGTTCTTTTCCTTATCGTACGTGAAGATGGTGTCGATGTCAGGGCAATTGGCAAACAGCGATTTATAACGGCTTGACGTCAAGACTGACAGCGATGCGTAACGGTACTTGTTCTTCAATGCGCGTATCGACGGACTGATCAGGACGATATCGCCCAACGCGCTCAGCTTGACGATCAGTATCTTTTTTGTCAGCACGACCTCCTCGTACACCTGCAGCGTCGCACTGAACATCTTCTGCAGGGTATACTCCGTGCTGACTTTCTTATACGCGTTGTCGACGAGAAGCTCCCGCAATGCCCCTTCCTTGATCATCCTGATGATCGCCGCGGTCAGGCCCTGGACATCTTTCGGCTCCACGAGCAGGCCGGTCACGCCGTCATCGATGATATCCAGAACGCCGCCCAGGCGCGTCCCGATCACCGGTATGCAGGAAGCCTGGGCCTCGATGATCACCCGGCCGAACGCCTCGGGGACCGTCGTCGCAAGGACGACAAGATCGACGCTCTCCAATATCTTGGGGACGTCGTGGCACGCCCCGGTAAAGACGACCTTGTCGTTCAGGCCGAGCGTCTCAACCAGTTTCAGCAGCTCTTCTTTGTAGCGGAATTTCGACGGGTGCGCGTCGCCGACGATGAACAGCTTGGCGTGCGGGCACTCGCGCAGGACCTGTTCCATCGCCCTGATCACGTACACGTGCCCCTTGATCGGCGTCAGTCTCCCGATCACCGCGATATTGAACGAATCCTTAAGGCCCGAGAGCTCGGGCTCTTTCTGCCGAAAACGCTTGACGTCGACGCCGCGCGGTATCAGGCGGAGCCGCTCCTTCTCCACGCCAAAGCCCTTCTCCATGTGATCGAGTATCGCGTAACTCGGGACGATCACCCGCTCTCCGAACCCCATGACCGCGCTGGCCGAGTGCGTTTTGTAGTGCCCGTGGGCCGTGGTGACAAAATGGGCGGGCGTCCCTTTTACCGCAAACCAGCCGATCCAGGCGGGAACCCTGCTGCGCGCATGCACGACCTCGATGCGCTCCAGCAGGATGATGCGCCGGACCTTCATGATACAGCGGACCATCGACAGGAGCGATTTCTTGTGGACAGGCAGGAGGTAGCAGCCGACGCCCGCGTCGCGCAGTTTTGCGACCAGCGACCCGCCGCTGGTCACGACAAATGAGTTATTGCCGGACTCTTTGAGCTTCAGCGCGATGTCGACCGTGCCGGTCTCGACGCCGCCGCACTCCAGTTCAGGGACCATCTGCAATATGTTCATGTCTTATTTTCGTTCTTTCTTTTCGCAGCGACTCGGAACGGCGCCTCTCACGCATTCACGCAGCAGGCGCACACGAGCTCCTTTTTCTGCGCCTGCGCCGTGCGAAGCAGCTTCATCAGCGCTTCCGAAGCGGTCTCGGTGTCGTTCAGCACACGGGGCGGGCTTTTCGGCGGCCAGAACTGCGCGACCGTTTCGCACAACTGCGACATGTCCGATTTGATGATGTAACCTCGCTGGGCGAGGATATCGATCGTCCGCTCCTGCTTTAAGCGCCGGTTATCCTTGTGGTCGATCCGGACGACAAAGACATACTTTCCGGAACTGGCCGCCTCGGACACCATCGAAATGCTTTCCTCCGTCACCACGATGATCGTGCACAAGCCAAGGATGCCGGGGATCGGGTTATCCTTCGTGTGGCTCGCGATCGACAACAGCTTGCAGCGCTCGTTCTTTTTAAAGTTGTGCACAAGCAGCCGTTCAAGCGGTTTGGGCGTCCGCCGCGACGTCGCGATGAGGACTTCGGCGTCCAGGCGTTCCGACATATTCTTAATATTCTCGATCAGATGGTTCATGGTTTCTTTTGAAATGAAATAATCAGGCGTCTCGCCGCCGATCAGTATCCCGATCTTCACTTTCTTGGTGAACCGGATATCTTTCAGCAGCTTGTCCCGCTCGCCGTTCAGGAGCTCGTCGTCTATGATGTTCGGCGCGCCGAGCGTCTGGATGACCGTCTTGAGCTTCGGCGGCTCGTCGTGCATCGGGACGATCGCAAGATCGAAGCGGGTCAGCCTGATCGGCCCCGGCTTCATGCTCACCACCGTCTTCGCCTTGAAGATCCGGCCGAGTATGAGGTTAATGGCCGCCACCGAGATGCCGGCCGACAGGACTACTTTCGGCACCGACTCCATGACCGACCGGTAACTTTCCGGCTTCAGCGCCCACCTGAGGAAGCCGACCTTCCCCATGCCGCACACGCCGGCAATCCACGCAAGGCCGCGGTGCAGCTCCGATTTATACTTGATGCGCGAAACGCGGTATTTCAGGCCGACGACGTGCTTGACCATCCCGAGAGACTGGTTGACATGCCCGGGCTTGCCGTCGCTCAACACCAGGACGTCGATCCCCGGCGCCGGGGGAAGGCCCGCGATGTCGAGGTTGCGCATAATGCGGCCGACCTTCGAGAGATTGACCTTCCCGAAGCTGCCGCTCTCCAGATTCACCTTTATCGCGTAGATCACGTCCTGGATCGTCAGCAGGTCCATGCAGATCAAGTCCCGGCATCTCTTTTTAAAGCAGGGGCTGCAGAAGATGTCCTTTCTGATCACCGCGTGGCCGAACCCGAACGGGCCGGTGCGGCGGGGGTCGGTCGGCCCGAAGAGGCCGAGCACCGGCGTGCCGACAGCGCAGGCGATATGCATCGGGCCGGTATCGTTGCTGATCAGGAGGTCGGCGCGGCCGAGAAGCTCGACGAGCTGCTTCAGAGAGGTCTTGCCCGTCGCGTTGACCGGGACGGTGTGCATCTTCTCGATAAGGCGCGCGACGAGCTCGCGGTCGGCGTTGCTCCCGATCAGGATGATGGTCGCGTTCATATGCCGGGCCAGAGCGTCTGAAAGCTCGGCGAACTTCTCCATCTGCCACTGTTTGGTTATCCAGCGCGCCGACGGGTTGATCGCGATAAGCGGTTTCCCGTCGCCGGACACGCCGGCGTCACGCAGGAAGGCGGAGACGAACTCCTTGTCCTCCCGCGACACGGCGATGGTAAAATCGGCCTTCCGCACATGCGCATCGACCGCATCGGCAAGCAGGAAATAGCGGTCGATGGCGTGCATGTCCATCGTCGGGACCGCCACCCGGTGATTGTAGAAGATGTGGGCGAATTCGCGGGCGTTCCTGAAGCCGATCCGCCATTTGCAGCCGGAGAAATAGGTGATGATGCCGGTGTAGAAAAGCCCCTGCAGGTCAACGACCACGTCGAAATGGCGCGAACGTATCTCGCGGGCGAAAGCGCAGATCTCCTGCACGGTCGATCTGAGGTTGCGCGGGTCGCCCCACCGCTCGCGCTCGTATATCATCACCTCGTCGATATGGGGGTTCCCCTCGACGACGTCCTTACAGCTCCGCTTGACGACCCAGGTGATATGGGCGTGCGGATAGCGGTCCCGGAGGGCCCGGGCGATCGGAAGGGCGTGGACAACGTCCCCGATCGAACTGAGCTTCACGATCATGATGCTTTTGATGTCTTTTGTCATCATAGAGTCACAGTTTCCCAAAGGGTAGGATTATATCAAACCAGGGGGATTTTTGAATAAATAACTCATTGCAGCGGGGCCTGACAGGACGCCACTTTTTCAGCACCGCTCGGGTCCCTCCTGCGGGGACCCTCGCTCGGCGAGAATTTCTGCGCGCCGGCATTCTGCCGGCGACCAAGCCGCAGAAATTCTCAACGTGCTGAAAAAATGACGCCCTGTCACCCGCTGCACAAGTTGCATACTGAGAGATTCAATGAAGCAACCGGATTGCGGCATCGCAGACGGCGTCCGGCGATATCTCCCCGAGGCAACGGCGGTTGCCGCATTTTTCATAGCGGAAGTTACGGTAACAGGGTCGGCACGGGACCGCCGCCGTGATCACGGCGTGACGATCGGTCCCCGGATACGGGCCATAGACGAGCGGATCGACCGGACCGAAGATAGAAACCGTTTTAACTCCCTGACTGACGGCTATATGCAGCGGCCCGCCGTCGTTGCATATCACAACACGACAGCGCTTCATTGCGGCCGCGAAACCGCCGAGAGACAGGCCCGTCGCAACGACGCTTTTCCCGGCGATCATCTGTTGCACCGAGTCGCACAGCTCCGCCTCGCCATTGCTGCCGAAGATCACCGGTATAGCACGGCGCTCTGCGACAAGCCGGCCGGCGGCTTCGGCGAACTTCTCCGGAGCCCAGCGTTTGAGGCCGGCGTCGCTCCCCCAGCTGTCGCCTCCGCCGGGGACGATGCCGACCAGCAGATCGTTCCCGGTAATGCCATGCGACGCCCACAGAGCATCCGCCTCGCGTGCCGATCCCTGCGTCAGCGGAAATTCGAGCAGCCCGCCGGCCGCCGGCTCGACGCCGGCCAGCCGGGAGAGAGAGAGATAATAGTCAGGGATCGGCTTCCCGGAGAAACCTTCCAAAACCATACGGTGCGTAAGGAACGTCCCTCTCCCCTTGTAATCAAACCCGATCCTGACGGGTACGCGCGCTATGGCCGACAAGAACGAGAATTGACGGGACAGCGAGATGTCAAAAACACAATCGAACCCGGACTTAATTATGTCTGCTACGAACGCCAGGAGATTTTTCACGCAGGCGGCCTTATCCGCCCGCCAGAGCATCCGGTAATCGCCGCGATCAAAGACGATCACGCGGTCGATACAGGGATTGGCCGCGATGATCGGATAGGTCCGCGCGTTGCAGACGAATGTGATGCGCGGCGCGGGTTTGATCCCCTCTTTCAGCGCCCGCACCAGCGGCGTCGTGAAAAGGACATCGCCGATGCCGAAAGGGTTGATGATCAGTATGTTCTGCATGCTCCTCAAATCTGCAGCGGGTCCTGACACATTAATTGACAAACGATAGCACATATAATATCTTTCAAGAATCTATAGAGCAAGGCTTTATACATGTTCCTCCAATTCCTGAAGAAGAAAAAAGACGGCCTCAAGATCGCGATCATCTTCAATAAGGACCGGGACGACACGATCGGCTGTTATTTCGAGAACGCCCTCAGGCGGACCGGGCACGACGTCCGCCATTTCTGGACCGTCTACGCCGACAAGATCAAGCCGGAGTTCGACTTCTACCTCCGGATCGATCATGGCGACTACAAATACGATATCCCGGAATACCTGCACCCCTGCGGATTCCTCGCCATCGACACGCACCTGAAGCATCCGTACGAGAAGATCTGCGAACAAGCGCCGCACTACGATTTTGTCTACTGCGCGCAAAAAGAGGGAGCGGAAAAGGTCGCCCGCCACATCGGCAGGCAGACGTACTGGGTCCCGCTCGGCTGCGAACCTGCGATGCACCGGAAGCTGGACATCAAAAAGACGCTCGATATCGGCTTCGTCGGAACCGACGGCAAGAAGTGCCTGCGGAAGACGCTTCTCGAACAGCTCCGCCAGCGCTATCCGAAAAGCTCCATCGGGATGGCGAAACACACCAAGATGTCGCAGATATACTCGTCGGCGAAGATCGGCTTCAACTACTCGATCAGGAACGACGTCAACATGCGTATGTTCGAAGTGATGAGCTGCGGGACGATGCTCCTCACCAACGAGATCAAAGGCAACGGGTTCGGCGAGATCTTCGAGGATCGGAAGAACTGCGTCGTCTACCGCACGCCGAAAGAGCTCTTCGAGCTGACCGAGCACTACTTGAAGCACGACGACGAGCGCGAAGCGATCGCCCGGCGGGGATACGAGCTCGCCATCAGCAAGCATACCTATCTCGACCGGATACGGACGATGTTCTCCATAGCGCAGCAGGGACTGATAACCAGATATCAGAAACTGTCCGTATGAGCGTCTGCGACATCGTCATCCCCGTCTATCACCAGCCCGAGCTCACCCGCGACTGCGTCGCGTCGATACTCAGGACCACGCGGATACCCGTCACACTGATCATCGTCGACAACGCCAGCGACGCGGCGACCAAAGCGGTTATCCGGGGCTTCTCGCCGAACGAATTCGTGAAAATCGAGGTTATCGAGAACGCCGAGAACCTCGGCTTCGGAAAGGCGGTCAACCAGGGACTGCGGCGCGGCTCTTCCCCGTTCGCGCTCATCCTCAACAACGACACGTTCTTCACCGAGAAATGCCTCGAGATCATGCTCGGGATCGCCCGCCGGCATCCCGACATCGGACTGGTAAACCCGGAGAGCAGCAACTTCGGCGTCAGGCCGGCCCCCGGCGAGACCGCCGACGACGTCGCACGAAAGCTTGCGCCGCTCGCGGAGAGCTGCGTCGAGTTCGGCAACTGCATCGGCTTCGCGATGCTCGTCAAGCGCGAGGTCATGGACAAGATCGGCTATCTCGACGAGGCGTTCGGACTCGCCTATTTCGAGGACACCGACTTCTCGATGCGCGCAAAGGCCGCCGGCTACCGCTGTACCAAAGCCTGCGGCGCCTACGTCTATCATCACGAGCACAAGTCGCTCGACCGCGTCCCCTGGAAGGAAGAGCTTTTCCGGAAGAATAAGAAGATCTATGAGGAGCGCTGGGGCCGGCCGCTCAGGATCTTCGCGATGGCAGGAGACGGGATCGTCGCGGACCGCCGGCGTCTCCGGGAGGCGATCATCGATATAGTACAGCTCGCGCGCAACGAATGCTATATCCACCTGTATATCGCCGTATCCCCCCAGCGCACCAAAGCCGATCTGTTTCGCGAGCTCGGCATCGCGGAAATGGCAAACATCAAGGTGGTCTCCGTGAACCCTGCTCTGCTTACTATAACGGCACTCTGGAGGATCATCACGAAGCGCAAAAAACCGTATGATCTCGCCCTGGCGTTCGAAAGTCCTCTTGCAAAATCGGTGGCATCCTTCTATCCTATTCACGGTTGTCCGGCCTATTGCCGCGGGACAGGAAATGACGTAACGGGCCGTATCACTTACATCAAGACACTCGATCACATCATCCAACTCAAGAAAGCGGAGAGATTCTAATGGAAACAAAGCTCCCTATCAGCATCATGATCATGGCAAAAGACGAGGAGATCGATATCGCAGACTGCCTTAAGAGCGTCAGCTGGGCAGACGAGGTGATCGTCCTGGACGATTTCAGCGCCGACAGGACCGCGGAGATCGCCCGCGGCCTCGGCGCGCGGGTGATCCAGCGCAAGCTGGACATCGAGGGGCGGCACCGCAATTTCGGCTACGCGCAGGCGAAGAACGACTGGGTGATGAGCCTCGACTGCGACGAGCGGGTGACGCCGGAGCTGGCGCAAGAGATCCGCGACACCTTCGCCAAGCCGATATCGCACAACGGCTTCACGATCCCCTTCAAGACCTATATCGGCGACTATTGGGTCCGCTACGGCGGCTGGTACCCTGCAGGCAAGGTGCGCATCTTCAAGCGGGATGAGTTCAAGTACGAAGAGACCGAAGTCCATCCCCGCGCCTTCATGGACGGCACCTGCGGGCACCTCACCAAAGACATCATACACCGTTCGTACCGCGACCTGCACGATTTCGTCCAGAAGCTCAACGCGCAGACCACCCTCGAGGCGCGCAAGTGGTTCAAGGAGAACCGGAAGATCGGCCTCGCTAAAACGATGCGCAAGTTCTTCGACAGGTTCCTGCGTGCCTACGTAAAGAAAAAGGGTTACAAAGACGGCTTCTACGGCTTCATCCTCGCCTACTTCGGCGGCCTCTACCAGATCATGAGCTACGCGAAGTACTGGGAAATGAAGCGCTCCGCCGGCCAGCCGCCGGTAAAAAGTTGACTAACGCCTTTTTTGCTTTATAGTAACTCTGTTTTTTGACACACGATCATATACGGGCGGTTAGCTCAGTTGGCTAGAGCACATGCCTTACAAGCATGGGGTCACAAGTTCGAGCCTTGTACCGCCCACCATTCTCATTTCCAAAGCAGTGCCTTATCGATCGCGAAGCGCAGTGGGTGACATGGCAGCATTCTTTCAGCACGTTGAGAATTTCTGCGGCTTGGTCGCCGACGAACGTCGGCGCGCAGAAATTCTCGCCGAGCGAGGGACCCCGCCGGAGGGACCCGAGCGATGCTGAAAGAGTGCTGCTATGTCAGGCCCCGCTGCCAAGCAATCACTTCCTTCTCGAAACCTGATCGGCCAATGGCAACCTAAATGAACATCCTCTTCCTCTCCACCCACCTCGATATCGGCGGCATCACCTGGTATATCCTGACGCTCTCCAGGGGATACATCAAAGAAGGGCATTCTGTATTCGTCGCATCGGGCGGCGGCAGCATGGAGGAGCGGTTCAGGGGAAGCGGCGTCACGCTATTGCCGCTCGCTATCAGGACGAAACAGGAGTTCGGCCCGAAGGCGTTCCGCGCCATGCCACAGCTCTGCACGCTGCTCAAGGAACAGAGAATTGACATCATCCACTCGAACAGCCGCGTTACGCAGGTCGTCGCGCAGGCCGCCTCGCGGCTGACACACGTACCCCACGTAACGACCTATCACGGCTTCTTCAGGAAGCGGACGCTGCGGCGCATCCTCCCCTGCATCGGCGAACGGGTCATCGCGATCAGCACGCCCGTAAAGGACTATCTCCTGCGTGACCTCGGCATCCCCGAAAAGAAGATCTCGCTGATCCACAACGGCGTCGACACCGCGCGTTTCTCCGAACGGCCCGCCGGGATCGATCCGCAGGCCCTGCGCCGCGAATACGGACTGCGCGGCGACTCTACCGTCGTCGGCATCATCGCTCGCCTCTCGACGGTCAAAGGGCATGAAGATCTGATCACCGCATTCGCCGCGGCGCTCGCGAGCGACAACCGCCTCGAGCTCCTGATCGTCGGCGAAGGAGACATAAAGCCCGGCCTGGTACAGCTCGCGAAAAAGCTCGGCGTCGACGATTCGGTCCGCTATGTCGACCGCGTCGACGACACCCGCAGGCCGCTCTCGGTTATCGACATCTTCGCGATGCCCTCGCACATGGAAGGGTTCGGCCTGGCGGTCCTCGAAGCGATGATGATGGAAAAAGCGGTGGTAGCGACAGACATCGGCGGCATATCCGAAGTGGTCGAGAACAACTCGACCGGCATCCTGGTACCGCCGCGTTCGCCGAGCGAACTGGCAACAGCGATCCTGCGATTCGCCGGCAACCCCGATCTTCGCGCCGAATTCGGCAGGCGCGCGCGCGCAGCTGCCGCCGCCCGTTTTCCGCTGGATGCAACAATCTCTAAGACGTTAGAATTGTACACGAATGTCGTTGCGAAGGGGTAGGGCACAGGCATGCCTGTACCCTGCGGATTCCCGCTAAAGGAGATCACCTATGAACATCATCGAGATCATCATCAAGAAGCGTGACGGCAAAGAGCTTGCCGATGACGAGATCGCCGCGCTGATCGCGGAATACACCGCGGGAACCATACCTGATTATCAGATGGCGAGTCTTCTCATGGCCGTATTCAAGAACGGGATGAGCGACCGCGAGACCGCCTCGCTCACCGGCGCGATGATGCGGTCGGGGCATATCCTCGACCTGCGTCCGGTCGGCTATACCGTCGACAAGCATTCCACGGGCGGCGTCGGCGATAAGACGACCCTGATCGTCGTCCCCCTCGCGGCCAGCCTCGGCCTCAAGGTACCGACGATGTTCGGCCGCGGCCTAGGGCATACCGGAGGGACACGCGACAAGCTCGAATCGATCCCCGGATTCAGGACGGTCCTTTCCGAACCTGAGATCATCGGCCAGTTAAACACCGTCGGCGCCGTCATGATCGGGACATCCGAAGAGATCGCCCCCGCAGACCGCAAGCTTTACGCCCTGCGCGATGTCACGGGAACCGTCGAATCGATACCCCTTATAACGGCGAGTATCCTGTCAAAGAAATGCGCGGAGGGGACCGACGCGCTCGTCCTGGACGTCAAGACCGGCAGCGGCGCGTTCATGAAAGACCGCGCCGGCTCCGACAAGCTCGCGCGTCTCTTGGTATCGATCGCAAAACTGATGGGCAAGAAGGCGCGGGCGGTGCTGTCGAGCATGGACCAGCCGCTCGGCCAGGCCGTCGGCAACACGCTGGAAGTGATCGAATCGATCGACGTTTTGCGGGGCAACGGGCCTGCGGACGTGCGCGAACTGTCGCTCATCCTCTGCGCCCACATGCTCGCCCTTGCGGGCACCGTGCGGACATTCAAGGAAGGTTTGCGGCTTGCCGCGCGCAACCTCGACGACGGATCCGCTCTGCGGAAGCTCACCGAGATCGTCTCCGTTCAGGAGGGAGATGTTTCGTTCATCGAACAGCCGGAGAAGTTCGTCCGCGCGCCGATCATGAGCGACGTCGTGCTCCCCTCTCGCGGGTACATCAGCGGGATGGACACCTACGAGATCGGGATGGCGGCGAACCTGCTCGGCGCGGGAAGGATGCAGCTGACAGATGCCGTCGACCCGGCGGCCGGTATCGTCGTGCATAAGAAGATCGGCGAGCGCGTATCCCCTGGAGAGCCGGTCTTCACCATATTCACCCACCGGAAACACTGCATCGACACTGCGGTTCAGAAGCTGATAGCGGCGGTACGAGTCTCGAAAAAGCGCGTAACGCCGCCGCCGCTCGTGTCAAAAACAATTTCGTAGATCAATACGCGTTCAACCATTCGTCGCACCCGTATCGCTCTATGGCCAAGCGGCGGGCTTGATCGATCACCGTCTCGTCAATCGCCGCCGGAGCGCACCGGCCGAACGCCTCTTCAAATCCCGCACGTAGTTGCCGTACCGCTTCGTTCCGATCAAGCTTCCGCCCAGCGATCTCTTCCATTGTGGCGGCCGTCGGCCCCAGCAGGGCTGAAAGCTCCTCCTCGGGCTCTCTCCGCATAAGGATCGAACCCTGATACAGCACATACCCGCCGATCCGGCGCTGAGCGCCGCCAGCGATCTTACGTCCCTCGTACATCACATCGTATTTCGTCGGCTGGGCAAAGCAAAGCTTCGTCGCGCGTATCGAGGCCGCCTGACGCTCAAGAGATGTCGGGCCGCCGGAGCCCGCTTCCCGTATTGCCGAGATGCCGCTCCTGATCGCTTCATTGACCTTCCGGTAGCTCTCGACGACCTTCCCCGGCCCTTCGCCCCCGGCAAACGCCTCTTCGGGAGCAACGATGCTGAACGTGATATCGTTGCCATGAAAGACCACGCCGCCGCCGGTCATCCGGCGGACGATCTCGAAGCTCGTCTGCACCGGCTTCAGGATATCCCTGACAACGGCGATCTTCTGGAAGTAGCCGATCGAGACCGCGCGCCGCAACCAGTCGTAAAACCTGACGGCCGGCGTCCGGCTGCGCCAATCGATCGCCTTGAGCAACAGCGCCTCGTCGATCGCCATATTCATAGGGGCGTCGAACGTTTCATTCATCCGAACATATCCTTTGGTTACTATTTGAAACGGCGAAGAACGGCCCGGGTGCAAGGCGCCCGCCAGCGACCGCGGACAAGCCGGCGAATCGTAAGATTTGCGGACCGGTCCCCGTATGGGGACAAGCCGGCGAATCTTTAGAGATTCGCGGACCAGTCCCCGCCTGGGGAGGCGTACTGGTAAGTACGCCGCACAAAGGGAGCGATGGCGGGCAACGCCCCCAGGCGCGGGGGCTGCTCCGCGAATCTTCGATTCGCAGGGTTGCCGCAGACGGGCCGTTATCCGCCGTTTCTTGTCAGCAGGGCTTGTAGCAGAGGTTCGGCTCGCGGGCAGCCTTCACTTCGTCGAGGCGGGTGACCGGGGTGGTGACCGGCGCGGCTTTCAGCGATGCGGGATCGCTCTTCGCCTTGGCGGCTATCTCCCGCATGGCGGCGATGAACCGGTCGAGCGTCTCCTTGCTCTCCGTCTCGGTCGGCTCGATCATGATCGCCTCGGGAACGATCAGCGGGAAATAGATGGTCGGCGGATGGATCCCCATGTCGATCAGCGCTTTGGCGACGTCGACCGCGTGGACCTCCCGGTCGAGCTGTTTGGCGCTGGAAAAAACGAATTCGTGCATGCAGGTCCGGTCGTAAGGCAGATGGTAGTCGTTTTTCAGCTGTTCCTTGATGTAGTTCGCGTTGAGGATCGAATAGAGCGCGACCTTCTTGAGTCCTTCCGCACCGAGCGCCCGGATGTAGGCGTACGCGCGGAGGATCACCCCGGCGTTCCCGTAGAACGAGCGGACCCTGCCGACCGATTTCGGCAGTTTCCCGTCGAACCGGTAGCTGTCGTCGTTTTTCCTGATCCGCGGCACCGGCAGGAACGGCTCCAGCGCCTTCTTGACGCCCACGGGACCGGACCCCGGCCCGCCGCCGCCGTGCGGCGTAGCGAACGTCTTGTGGAGGTTCACGTGGATCACGTCGAAACCCATGTCGCCGGGCCGCGCAAGCCCCAGGAGCGGGTTCAGGTTCGCGCCGTCGTAGTACAACAGAGCACCGCGCTTGTGGACCATCTCGGCGATCTCGACGATCTTTCTCTCAAAAAGGCCGAGCGTGTTCGGGTTGGTCATCATCAGGGCCGCGGTATCGTCATCGAGGGCCTTTTCGAGCTCCGCGAGATCGACCTCTCCGTCCGCGTTCGATTTGATCGTCACGACCGAGAATCCGGCGATATGCGCGCTGGACGGGTTCGTACCGTGCGACGAGTCGGGCACGATCACTTTCGATCTTTTCTCCCTGCGATCCCTGAAATAGGCGCTGATCAGGAGGAGCCCCAGGAATTCGCCGTGCGCCCCCGCCGCCGGCTGGAGCGAGAAGGCGTCCATTCCGCAGATCTCGCACAGGTATTGCTCGGTCTCATGGAATATCTGGAGCAGCCCCTGCGAAAGCTCTTCGGGCTGATACGGGTGCGCCTTCAGGAAGCCGGGGATCTTCGCCGCCTCCTCGCACACCTTCGGGTTGTATTTCATCGTGCAGGAGCCGAGCGGATAGAAATTGGTGTCGACGCCGAAATTCTTCCGTGACAGGTTGGTGAAATGCCTGACCACGTCAAGCTCCGACGCCTCGGGCAGTGCCGGCGCCGCGGCGCGAAGGTATCCTTTCGGGATCACCGACTCTGGGGCCGGGCTCCCTTCGCAGGACGGCAGCGAATAGCCAGCACGACCCGGCGACCCGATCTCAAATATGAGCTTTTCTTCGTTCATAACCATCCCTATCCTGTCATCCACGATCTCGCAGGGTACAGGCACGCCTGCGCCCTACCCGTTAAACGCCCTTCACCGTCTCTTCGCAGACCGGTTCCTTAACCTTGGCCGCGCCCGCGGCGACTTCGGCCAGTAGCTCTGCGTACCTGTCGAGATCGTCCGGCGACTTCGTCTCGGTGGCGCACACGAGCATCATGTTCTTGCACCCTTTATAGAAGCGCGAAATATCGAGGCCGGCGATCACCTTGTTCCTGAGGAGATACCGGTTGATCTTTTTCAGCGGCACGTCGGACTCGACGACGAACTCATTGAAGAACGGCGCCTTGAACGCAACTCTGATGCCCTCGACCGCAGCGATCTTCGAGGCAAGGTAGTGGCTGCGGGCTATATTGAGCTTCGCGAGCTCGACCATCCCCTGCTTGCCGAGCAGGGAGACGTAAACGCACGCGGAGAGCGCGCACAGCGCCTCGTTGCTGCAGATATTGGACGTCGCCTTCTCCCGGCGTATGTGCTGCTCGCGCGCCTGCAGGGTGAGGACGAACCCTTTTTTGCCGTTGCGGTCAAGCGTGACGCCGACCATGCGCCCCGGCATCCGCCGCTTCAGCTCGTCCTTGACGGCTATAAAGCCGAGATACGGCCCGCCGAACGCGACCGGGTTGCCCAGCGGCTGGCCTTCGCCTACCGCGATATCCGCATTGTATTCCCCCGGCGGCGCGATCACCCCGAGCGACAGGGGGTTGACGACGGCGACGAACAGGGCTCCCGCCTTATGGATGATCTCTTCGCATGCGCGCATATCCTCAAGCGACCCGAAGAAATTCGGGCTCTGGATGATGACGGCGGCGGTGTTGCCGCTGACACGCCCCTTGAGAGTCTTGAGGTCGGTCGCGCCGTCGACATGCGGGATCTCGCGGATGGTCACTTTGCGCTGCGCGAGATAGGTCCTCAGCACCTGCCGGTATTCGGGATGGACAAGCTCGGAGACGATGACCTCGCTTCGCCCCTCGCGCGCGGCCAGCGCCATAAGCGCCGCCTCGGCGACCGCCGACCCGCCGTCATAGAGCGACGCGTTCGTGACATCCATCGCGGTCAGGCCGCACATGACGCTCTGGTATTCGTAGACCGCCTGCAAAGTTCCCTGGCTTGCCTCCGGCTGGTACGGCGTGTAGGCGGTGTAGAACTCGCTCCGCCCGACGATGTGGGAGAGCGCGGAAGGGATATAGTGCTCGTAGGCGCCGGCGCCGAGGTACGAGGTAAAGCCGTCGCTGTCGGCGTTGCGCGACGCGCGCTCTCGCAGGTCCGCAAGAAGCTCGCACTCGGAAAGCGGCCGCGGGATCCCGTGGAGCCCGTGACGGAGCGCCGCGGGTATGTCCGCGACAAGCTTCTCGACCGTATCGGCGCCGACCGCCTTCAGCATCGAATCGGTATCGGCTTTGGTATGAGGTATGAAGTCCATGAAAGTCTTATTTCCCCGAGGTCAGCTTCTCGTAATCGGCCGCCGCCATCAGCGCGCCGGCCTCTTCGGGCTTCGCCATCTGCACGACGAACATCCAGCCTGTGCCGTAGGGGTCGCGGTTGAGCGTGCCCGGGTCGTTCTCCAGGCCGCCGTTCACTTCGACGATCTTGCCCGACACGGGCGAATAGACGTCGACCGCCGTCTTCACCGATTCGATCACCGCCGCCTGCCCCCCGGCCTTGACCTCTTTGCCGATCTTCGGCAGCTCGACGAACACGACGTCGGTCAGCTCGTGCTGCGCGAAGTCGGTGATCCCGATACGCGCGTTCTTCCCTTCAACCTTCATCCACTCGTGGCTTTTCGCATACTGTAATTCCGCCGGCGTCTTCATCTATATCCTCCTGTTATTTCTTCGCCTTGGCCGCCGCCTTCTTGTGGTAAAACGGCGGCTTCACGACTTCGGCGAACGAGTCTTTGCCCCTGATATTCACGGCGATCTGGCTGTTGGCCACGGCGTAGAGGCTGTCGACATATGCCATGCCGATCCCGACAGAAAGCGACGGCGAATAAGAGCCGCTCGTCACTTTCCCGATCACCTTTCCCATGTTGCGCACCGGGTTGCCCGCTCTCGGTATGGACCGGTCGAGCATCCTGAAGGCGACGAGCTTGCGCGGCAGGCCGCTTTTCTTCTGCTCCAGGAGCGGCTTCTTGCCGACAAAATCCTCTTTGTCCAAACAAACCGTCCAGGAGAGCCCCGCTTCAAGCGGCGTCGTCGTATCGTCTATCTCGTGCCCGTACAAAGAGAAACCCATCTCGAGGCGGAGCGTGTCGCGCGCCCCCAGGCCGATCGGGCGGATGCCGTACCGCTTCCCTTTATCCATGATAAGCGCCCATATTTCCGCGGCCTTCTCCCGGGGGAAATAAAGCTCGAACCCCATCTCGCCGGTGTAGCCGGTCCGCGACAAGACGCACGGGCCGCCGCAGATCTCCGTTTCGACAAAACTGTAATACTGCAGCGTCTCGACGGCGCGGCCGTAAAGGTCCTCCATCAGCGGCAGCGAATTGGGGCCCTGCACCGCGATGATCCCCGTCCGCGGGCTCGCATCGGCCACCTCCGCCTGAAAGCCTTTCAGCAGCCCCTTCAGCCACGCGGTGTCTTTCGGGATGTTCGACGCATTGACGACGAACGCGTAACGCTCCTTCCCGAACCGGTAGAGCAGGACGTCGTCGACGATCCCGCCATTTTTATTGCACAGGGGCGTATAGAGCGCCTTGCCGTCGGTGAGCTTCCCGGCGTCGTTGGTTATCGCATACTGGCAGAAGCGGAGCGCATCGGGGCCGTTGACCTCGATCACGCCCATATGGCAGATATCGAATATCCCGACGCTCTTTCTCACCGCGTTATGTTCGGCGATGATCCCCTCGTACTGGATCGGCATCAGCCATCCGTTGAAATCGACTATGCTGGCGCCCGACTGTACATGGACGTCGTACAGGGGCGTTTTCATAAGCGGTTGCATGGTTTCCTGCGTTGACATTACCCCATCCTTTCCCTTCACAATCTCGGAAGCAGCCCGTAGTCTAGCAACCGGCCTCACCCTTGTCAAACGTATAATTCAAAATACCCCTTTCACGTTGCGCGCCGAATGCGCTCGGGGTATAATATCCCATAAAGAAGGGCAGCCTATGACCTTACCTCTCGACAACAACACCCCTTTCGACCCGGAAAAGACGATAGTCTCGAAGGCCGCCGTCGCGTCGCAGACAGACCTGACAGGCGCGAGCCTCGGCGAATACGAGATCGTGCGCGAGATAGGACGGGGCGGGATGGGCGTCGTGTATGAGGCGTTCCAAAAAAGCCTCAACCGGAGGGTCGCCGTCAAAGTTCTGCCGAAGACATTCTCCCTGCGCCCCGATTTCGTCGAGCGGTTCAGGAAAGAGGCGAAGGTCATCGCGTCGCTGTCCCATCCCAACATCATCGCAATCTACTTTTTCGGCATAGAAGAAGGGACCTATTATTTCGCGATGGAACTCGTCGAAGGGACTCCGTTATCGTCCGTCCTGGAGAAGCACCTGCAGTTGCAGCGCCTCCCGACGATCGACGAGGCGCTGCGTATCGTCAAGGAGGTCGCAGGCGGGCTGCACTACGCGCACCAGCGCGGCATAATCCATCTCGACGTCAAGCCGGGGAACATCCTGATCGATGCCGATGGCTGGCCGCGCATAACCGATTTCGGGCTCGTCAGGCTGGTAAACCTCGCCGACACCAACCGCAGCGAGATCGCCGGCACCCCGAACTACATGTCGCCGGAACAGGCGATGGGCAAACCTCTCGACCGGCGCAGCGACATCTACTCTTTGGGATGCGTGCTCTACGAGCTGCTCACCGGCAGGACGCCGTTCAACGAGGGATCGTTTGCCGCGCTCATCGACAAGATAACCACCGCCGCTCCGGCCGTTCCGTCGCAGATCACTCACGAGACCCCCTACATCCTCGACACGATCGTCATGAAGATGCTGGAGAAGGATCCCGCAAAACGGTATCAGACGCTCGACGAGTTCCTCAACGTGCTCGACCGTTTCCAGAAAGGGCTGCTGCGCGTATCGATCCACGACGAGAAGTACCAGCGTCTTAAGGTAAAAACATACAGGATGGTCGCGAAAGCAGTGTTGTACCTGGCGATCGCGCTCGCCGTCGCGTTCCTCGCCGCCATACCCGGCTGGAACCTGGTCAACGAGGATTGGGCGCGAACGCAGATGCGGGTGGGCGACATGTACGTTGCTAACCGCGCGTACCCGCACGCGAGGCAGGCCTACCGCGAGATCATACGGAAGATACCGCTCAGCAAGCACGCCGTGCAGGCAAAAACCCGGCTGGACGAAATCCGAAGCAGATAACCGCTCCCCGTAAAACTTTCGCTGCTCTAAAAACCGGCCCGGCAGATCATCGCGCCCGCAGCGCGGCGGGGACGGGCATTTGCCGCGTTTATTTATTTTCCGGGACAGCCTCTTTTGTAACCGTTGCGCTTTTAGACACGGCCCCGTTGAAAAGATTCAGCATCAGATCCGACACGCCCTTCTGGATCGCCTTATCCGTCATATTCTTCGGCTGGTTCTCATCGTAGTTGAGCAGCCATGTCGGCGAGAATTTTATCTCCGTCCTGTTCGACCACTCGATCTTGCCGGTTTTCACGTCCTGCAGATAGAGCCGTAACTGCACAAAACACTGCGTCAGCTTTGGCGGGATATTGGCGCCGGGACCCTGTCCCAGCTCGTTATCATAGATATATTTCGACGTCCACGAACTGTCCGGCAACCCTTTTTCGTATCCTTCCTGATAGACAAACGCCCCGCTCCCCTCCGCAAGGCCTCCAAGCAAAACCGCAAGCCACCCGTTCATCGGATTGAGGTTTTTCGTCTCGCCGAAACCGTATTCTATGATCTGGCCCCGTATGATCTTATCGGCGCCCAGTTCTTCGCCCAGCTCCTTCACCTTTTCTTTTGAGAGGCCGACATTCACCCCTTCCAGTTCTTTGTTATCGTTGAAATCGCCTTTTGCATTCTGCGACATCATATGAACTAAGTTTGCCTGCATGAGCTTTGAATGCGGTCGTTTTTGCAGTTCCCATTCGGGGCTGGCCGCGTCGCTGCTCTTCTTCACGACTGCAATGATCCCTTCGCTTACCAGGAACCCGTTGACATCCTCCTGATTGAGGACGGATATCCCCCGCCCGTTCAGCTCATCGGTTATCGCCTCCATAACCTTGAGATTGATCCCGTACCGGGGATTATGGAGGAAAGACTGGTCTCTCGAGTAATCAGCCAGGGGAAAGATAGCCACCGTGTCCATATTCCTGACAACGGTCTTCTTCGACACCAATTCGGCGCAGATATCCGTCTTGACCGGCTTGACGGTGGTGCTGAGCGGACTGCATCCCATGACGAAACAGATCCCTGCTGCTACGATCCAGCGTAACGTTTGCATGTTCATTGCCATCTCCTTTATGTGTTGGTGAGCCATCATTCACCAGCCGGCTGTTCCTGCGCAACCTCCGCCGGGGCAGCCGGTTCTTTCTTGAGCAACTGTTCCGCCTGCTGCTTGCTTATAAGGTACGAATAGGCGTTCCTGCCGGTATCGCTCCCCTTCAGTACGATATGCGCGGTCACAAAGATCAGCAGGTCCATCTTCTTCGTGTCGGTCGTGGTCCGCCTGAACGCGGCCCCGACGAACGGCAGGTCGGACAAGAAGGGCACGCCGATGCGCGTCTCTTTCTTTTCATCTTTCAGGAGCCCGCCGATAACGATCGTCTCGCCGTCTTGCATGAGAACCCGCGTATCGGCCTCTCTCGTCTGGATGATCGGATATTTCGCGATCGTAAAGCCGCCGTCGTTCTTGATCTCGAGGTCTGACGTGCTCGTCGTGACGGCCGGATGCAGCATCATATTGATGTACTTGTCGTCGCTCACCTGGGGAATGACGCTCAAGCGCACGCCGATGTTCTGGTAGTAATCGAGCTGGACCGTCGTCGTCGCCGTCGTCCCCGTCGTGATCGACGTCGTCACGATCGGGTATTGCGTACCGATGATGATCGACGCCTCCTGGTTGCTGTACGCCATGATCTTCGGCGCAGACAGGATATTGGCCCCGCAATTCTCTTCGAGCATATGAAGGATCGCTTCGAACTGCGTATTCAACAACCGTTGAATTCCCAGGTTAAGCCCTGAATTCGCAGGGGTCAAGTTGTTCGAGTTCGGCGAGAATGCGGAAGGCACCATCGTCGAATTATATCCCTGCCAGTTCCTTCCGATTCCCTGGGCATTAGGCGAATCAAGACTGCCGCTTTCAGATAATTTTTGATATGTCGCTAAGGTCGTTCCGTGCGGGCCCGACCCCCATTCCAATCCGATATCGCGCAGGACATCCCGGACCACCTCGACGACCTTCGCCTCGATCGAGATCTGGTAGGGCATAACGTCCATCTCGCTGATGATGCGTCGTATGTTATCCATATTCGACGGGACATCGCTGACGAGGAGCACGCATGATTTCGGCGGTTTATACTGGTCGGTACGCGCGCTTACCCCCAACGCGCCCTGCCTGTAGTCCGTGTTGAACGGCCAGCCGTTCTGCCCTGACATCTCGAGCACCTTGGCCTTGCCTCTCGGGGTCAGGAGGCTCACGTTCGACGGGTTGATCTGTGTCGTCGCCGATCCCCCGGCCGGGTTATTGACCGTCGACGTCGCCTGCGTATTCTCGGGAAAGAGCGCCTTCTTGACATCCCATGCGTCGATATATTTCAAGACGAACACTTCGTACACAATATCGCCGCCTTCGGCGATCTGCTTGTTCTTTTCGTTGATCTCGATGATCTTGTCCTTGGTCCGGATCGTGATAAAATCGCCCGGTTTCAGGTCGTTGATCAGCAGGGTCGAGGGCTCGTAGGCGAGGTTTGCCGTCTGGATGATCGTCGCGAACGCCTGCTGCCACGGCACCATCTTGCCGCCGGTCGAGAGCGTCACCCGCGACGTCACCTCTTCGCCGACCGAGATATAGACGCCGCTGAGCGCCGAAACCTGCGCCATGGCGTCGCGTATCGGCGTCTCTTTGAAATCAAGTATGATATTCTTCGCCTCGCCGGCGCCGGCGGCCGGCTCAACCTTCGCGGGGACCGCCTCCTTCTTTGCGAGCTCGTCCCTGCTCAGCAGGTCGAGCTTCTCGATCGTCTTCTCGATCGAACCGAGGGTTGTCGGATAGTCCTTGACGATGATCGACCGCGCCGTCTCGTTCGCCTCGAGCTTTCCATCGGACGACAGGAGCGGCTGGATACCCCGCGCGATCTCGGAGGAACTGCCGTACCTGATCGAGAAGACCCGCGTCATCATCTGTTTTCCAGGGACATGACGCGGATGATCCCCTCATCCCATACGAAACCGTACCCGTACGTTTTCAGGAGGATGTCCAGGGCTTTCTGCCAGGGCACGTTGTCGAGCTTCATCGATATGCGGCCCTTCACCTCCGGGCCCGCGACGATGTTCACGCCGACCTTGATCGCGATCGTTTCGATGGCGACCCGTATGTCGGTATCGGGAAAATCGAAGCTGACCGTCTTCTCTTCATCCGACGCCTGCCGCTGCTCGACCACGATCTTCTTTTCGGCCGGCGCCGCCGCGCCTTCGGATGCGGGCTGCTGCGCATATGCTCCGATCCCGGAACACAGGAACACTAGCATCAGAAGGAACGCCCCCGCCCTCTGCACCATCTGTCTTGACCCTGATATCATGTGTCATTCCTCTTTCGGTTTGTTTTCCTCGCCCGTCCGGGGAGGCATTTTCAATTCTACCCTGTTTTTCTTGTATTCCAGGATGACGCTTTCTTTCTGTATGTCGACGACCTCCGCATCGAAGACCTTATCGCCGACCTTGACCACCTGGCCGGATATGATCGCATACATACCCGCCTTGTCTTCTATGACGCCGTCCATCTTGAGACGGCTTATCGCGTCGCCCCCGCCCTGTCCCGGGGGGGCGAACGGATCGCGCTTTCCCTTGCTGTCATACACAAAAACCGCCGGCGCGGACAGATCGGACTTCTGCTCCCCTTCGGACGGCTGCGTCACCGCCGCCAGGACGGTCACCACATATCCGAACACCATGATTAGGAGGACGATCTCCAGAAAGAACGGACGCATCGCTCTATACCGCCCCTTTCCTTTGGAACAACTGCAACTGCTCCTGGGGATACTCGATCTTGAACGCGTACTCTTCGATCTTCTTGATATCGGCGTCTTCGTAGACCCGGTACCCTGCGCGGTTTCTCTTCGGCTGAGGAATATGCCCCGCCTTCTCCCAATTATAGAGCGTGCTCCTGGCTATGCCGATCCGCTTGAGAACATCGTTGACTTTATAATAATTTTTCATTGCTGAGAAGGCCATAGCCGATAATTAACCGGCTAGTTTACGTATAGAGTGAATATATTAAACGTTATTAAACATTATCGAGCATATTTTGTCAACACAATTAATTGATTACCAGTGCATTACTCGATTATCGGCTTCTTGAGGACGGGATACCTGATCTTCAGCTCGACATTATGCTGGAAAGGATTATCTTTATCGGCTTCGATCGTTATCGATTCGATCGTGACGAACTTCACTTTTTCTTCGAGGGTGTTGACGAACTGGCCGATCTGGTGATAGCCTGCCTTGAGAACGATCTGCGCGTTCCTGAATGCATACAGGTCGTTCTCCCCTTTTGCCTGGTCTCCTTTTTCCTGCTCGACGTACGGGATGATCCGTTCCGTTTTGAACTTCAGCTCTTTTTCAATGTCGTTTATCAGGCGGACCACCCACGACGTGTCCGATATGTATGGGATCTGCGCTTCGAGAGACCTCATGCGCGCTTCAAGGGTCGCGAACCGTTCGTTGATCCGCGCGGCGTTCTTGATCTTGTCCTTGGCGTCATCGATCCTCTCTCGAAGATCCGCGCTCTTCTTGCTGAGAAACGAAATGTGATTCAACCCCGGGCCGAAAAGCCCGAACCAGAACGCGGCGACGACCGCGCTCACGATCAGCACATACAACGCTGTCTTCTCGACCTTTTCCTTGTCGTACGCCATAACGCGCATGGTACCGTCCCCCGCCTGCCGCCTACGGCCGCTTGTCAGCTTTCTCGTCGGCGCCGGCCGTGTCCTTGAACCAGCATTTGATCACGAAATTCTTCTTGTTCTCCTTCGTCGCCTCCAGCGAGAGGAGCTCGACTGTCTGAAAAAGCTCCTGGAAAACCGGCAGCGATTTCATACTGCCGACAAAGATCTCGATCGTGTTGTCGTCCTTGCTCTTGGGCGCATATCCGCCGGCGATGGTCAGTATCTGCCTCACCTTCACGCCGCGCTGCTCGCGCTCCACCTTTTTGCCCCCCTCCATGATCATCTTCTTCTCGATCACCGTCTCCTGGGCGAACTCGTTGCCGACGGAGGAAAGCTGGACGTTCGGCGGCGTCGCGTCGCTGATGCTGTTCAGGACGCGCGACCATTGGTTGCCGCTCGCCTTCTGGCTTTTCAGCTGGGCCTCCACCGACCGCAGCCGCGTTTCTCTATTGAGGACGCTCTCGACCTGGCCGAAATCATTCTTGATCGAGCCCCACTCGCGGTCGAGGCGCGCCGCCCTGCTCGCCAGCACACCGGTCGGCGCCACCACCCCCAACAGATAGATGCCGAACATGACGACCGCGGGCCCCGCGATCAGGAGAAAGACGTTCTTCTTGAGGATCGCCTCGCCCCGCTTCTTCTCCTGCTCCTGCTCGGGCGCTCCGCGCAAATATTCCGGCAATAGGTTTATCTCTATCATCATTGGCTGATTCCCTTGTTGACCTTAATGCCTCGTCAGTCGAGATGGCGCAGCGCCAGCCCGGCGCAGACGGCGAAGGCCGGAGAGGCCTCTTTGAGCATGTCGCCGCCGTCTTTCGCCTCGTTGTGAAAAAAGGAGAGCGGGCTCATGATCTCCGACGGGATCTCGAGGCTGCGCGATATCGTTTCGGTGAACCCTTTCAGCAGCGCGCCGCCGCCCGCGAAAAAGATACGCTCGACGTTGACCCCCGACTCCGCCTCGAAGAAGTTGAACGACATCGTGAGCTCTTTGACCAGCTTGAGCACTACAGGCATCGCGTACTCATTCACGCTCTCCATGCCGGCGTGCTTCATTTTTTCCGCCGAATCGAAATCGCAGTTGAGCTTTTCGCAGATCGAGAACGATATCATATTGCTCCCGATGCCGATCTCGCGGGAAAAGATCGACGCCCCTTTGATTATGATGCCGACGTGCGTCGACGATGCGCCGATATCGACCAGCGCGGTCACCGTGCCCTCGGTCTTGGAGAGCTCCGCCAGCGCGGCGTACAGGTTGATCAGCGCAAGCGAGTTGATGTCGACCAGCGCCGTGCTGAGGCCGGCGTTGTTGATCATTTTGACCTGGTTGACGACCGTCTCTTTCTTCGCGGCCGCGATGACGCCATGCAGCGTTTTGCGCTCGGGGAGGGGGACGTCGAAGATGCTGATATCGTAAAAATAATCCTTGAGGTTGACGGGGATATATTTGTTCTCCTCTTCCCGGATCTGCCTGAGGATGTCGGTCTTGCTCTGGTTGGGAAAATCGACATTGCGCACGATCACCGATTTTCCGGAGACCGCGGTGACCGCCTGCGAAGAAACGCCGTCCATGCGGGAGACGATATCCTGTATCGCGCGCGTGACCTGCTCCTCTGTTACGCGCACGCCGTTCTCGGTGATCCCCCTGATAGCGCAGTTCTTGACGACCTTGCGGTCGCCGCTCCCGCGTATATCAAGGACCTTCACGCACTGGCTTCCAATATCGATCGCAACAAGGTTTTTCACACGGCCCGCCGGTTACGGTTAGATTTCTTTGATGGCGTCGTAAATAAGCGTCGCCGCGTGCTCGAAATCCTGGCTCTTCCTGAAGAAGCCGGAGACGTTATACTGTTCGGCCTCCTCGATCCGCTTGTTCAGCCCGAACGCGGTGATCAGGATGCACGGCACCTTCTCGTCGATCTTGCGTATCTCCTTGAGCGTCTCCACGCCGTCCATCTCCGGCATCAGGACATCGACGAATACAAGGTCCGGACGGACCTTTTTGAAGACCTCGAGCCCCTTGACGCCGTTCTCCGCGACGCTCACGGTAAACCCTTTCGCCTCCATCCACGCCTGGATGGCGAACGTGAAGTCCGCTTCGTCGTCTATGATCAGAATGTGCCCGGGTTTCCCCTGCTTCATAATTCCTCCCTCGTTTCATCGTGAATGGCGCACGCCGCGCCTCGCAGCCGACAGCCGAGCTATCCCTGCGGGACGGTAAATACGAACGTCGCCCCTTTGCCCGCCGCGCTTTCCACCCAGATCTTGCCCCCGTGCAGCGATATGATGTCTTTGGTGATCGTCAGACCCAGGCCAGTCCCCTCCTTCTTATCGACCGAGATCCGCTCGAACTTGCTGAAAAGCTTGTCCTGGTCCTTGACGTCTATACCCTGTCCGAAGTCGGTCACCTGGACCGTTACGGCACGGTCTTTTACCGCCATCGACAATATAACCTTCCCATTTTCGGGAGAGAATTTCACCGCGTTCATCAGCAGGTTGGTGACCGCCTGAATGACACGGTCGCGGTCGCCTCTCATCGTCTTCAGCGACGGGGCGATCTCCTTCACCAGCGTGAGCTTTTTCTTCCTGAACACGATCTCCAGCGGTATCAGGACCTCTTCGAGCACGTCAGCCACGCTGAACTCCTGCAGGTTCAGCTCCAGCTTGCCCGCCTCGATGCGCGAGAGGTCCAGGATATCCTGGACCAGCCGGATCAGCCGCACGACGTTTCGCCTGCTGATCTCCCACACCTCCCGCTGCCTCGCATCCATCTTCTGATCGAGGTTGGAACGCAGGATATCCATCGTCTCCCGCACGGCGGCCAGCGGGTTCAACAGCTCGTGCGCGACGTTCGCGACGAAGTCAGACTTCATCTGGTCCAGCTTCTTGAGCTTTTCGTTCGCCTCCTGGAGCTTCACGTAGCTGTCGAGCAGCTTCCGGTTGGCGCCGTCGAGGTCAAGCTGCGACTTCTCGAGGGCGCTCGTCTCATGCTTGATGCGCGAGATGATCGCGTTCAGCGAATCGGCCAGCTCGACGATCTCTCCTTCGCCTTTCACCTTCACCGTTTCGGTTTTCCCCTCAAGGGCTTTGCGCGCCTGGTCGCCGACGTCGACCACCGAACGGAGCAGCCCCTTGACGATCCCCGCGCCGATGAAGACGATGAAAAGTATGATCAGGATCTCGACCGACAGCCACACGTCTACCCGGGTATACGGGGAAACATAGTTGGCGATCAGGTAACCGGCGTAGAGCACCGGTATGATAGACATCAGGACGAAGCTAACAAGAAATTTATAGAGAATGCTCTTACGTTCTTTTTTCTCCTGCATACCCGCTCCTTTCACGCTCCCGCCTGCGGACGGGGGCCCGACGATTATCTCTTGGGGAGGGTCAGGCAGAACATCGACCCCTTTCCCTCTTCGCTCTCGACCCACATTTTCCCGTTCTGCGACTCGACGATCTGCCTCGCGATCGTCAAGCCCAGGCCAAGGCCGCCCGCCTTGAATTCGACCGTTCCTGAGTGATGGTGTTTGACATCCTCCACCTTGTAGAAGCTCTCAAAGATCTTGTCGTGTTCCTTCGCCGGGATGCCGATGCCGGTATCCTTCACTTCGATGCGCACATGCTCTTTGCCGTCGATCAGCGACATCGACACCTGTCCGCCGTCGGGAGTGAACTTGATCGCGTTGACCCCGAGGTTGAGCAGGACCTCTCTGGTCCCTTCCCGGTTCGCCTTGGCAAAGCAGTCGGTGATCCCTATCGAGACCGCCATCCGCTGGTGGCGCCCCTCGGCGAGCGGCCTGAGCTCTCGCGCGACCTCCTCGATCAGCTCGTTCACCGCGAAAAGCTCGCCGGAACGCTTGAGCTGGTCGTACGAGATCGTGCCGGTGGCGATCTTCGCGACGTCGGCGATGATCTTCTTCAGGCGCATGACGCGCGAAACGACGATGTCGAGGACCTTATGCTGCTTCTCGTTCACCTCGCCGAACAGCTTCTCCCTGAGGAGGACGACGTACTGGTCGATGATGGTGATCGGCGTCGCGAGCTCGTGGCCGACCATGGTGATGAACTTTGTCTTCATCTCGTCGAGGCTGACCAGCTTCTCGTTGATCCGCCTGATGTCGTCGTAGAGCCGCGCGTTCTCGAGGAACATGCCGATATGCCCCGCTATGACGCCCATGATCTCCAGGTCGTCGACGGTAAAGCCGCCGGCGCCCCGCCGCGTATCGACCTCGATGACGCCGAGCGTCCGTTTCGACGTCTTGATCGGCACGCACATCACCGACTTGATATGCTCGGATACGATGCTCTGCGCGCCTTTGAAACGCTCGTCGGTGCCGGCGTCGGAACTCAGAACCGACTTGCCCGTGCAAAAGACGCTCTGGATGATCGTCTCGGAGCATTTCGAGAAATCGGTCTCGTCTTTGGTCCGGGCGTTCAGGGCGACCTCGGGGATGAGAGCGCCGGTCTTGTCGTCATGTATGAACACAAAGCCGTTCTCCGCCTTCATGATATCGAGCACATACGCAAGTGCGTCCCGGATCGCCGTCCGGAAATCGCTGAGGCCTGTCAGCGTCTTACTGATCCGGTAGAAGGCGGAGAGTATCTGGTACTCGCGGAAGAGCACCGTCGCGTTGTTGCTCTCGATCTCCTCGATCGAGTATCTCTTCGGGTCAAGCTCCCTCGTCTCGATGATCACCGTATTCGACCGGCCGCTTTCGCGGGCGTCCCGCTCCTCGGTGAACTCGATCAGGGTGTCGCCGATCCGGATCTCGTCATGGGCGCTCAATACCGCGGTCGCAACCTTCTTACCGTTCACGTAGACCCCGTTGGTGCTCTTGAGGTCGCTGATCACGCACTGCGTCCCTTTGAAAACGATCTGCGCGTGGTTTCTGGAAACGGCGGGGTCGGGAATGATGATCACGTTGTCCTGCCCCCTGCCGATGGTGATCTGCTCGGTCAGGAGCTCGTAGACCGAATCCTGCCGGGGGCCGTTCTTTATGACTATCTTATGCATACAGTCGCCTTTCAATGCGCGTCTTCGAGCCGCACGACATCTCTCCTGTCCAGTACCATCGTATTCCCATCGAATCGAACCGTCAAGCTCTCAGTGGTCTCTTTGATGATTTCGCAGCGCATCGTCCTGCCGTCGCGCAGGGAGACGATATGGCGCCGGCCGGCAATCTCCGTGCCTGACGATGAGGGACCGGCGTCCGCTGCGGCACCTTTGTCCTTTGCCGACTCCGGATCTCGCGTCACGGCCGCGGCCGCCTCCGCC
>JAKLEM010000039.1 GCA_022711655.1 Candidatus Auribacterota bacterium | reverse complement strand
TATCGTCGACGCGGGGATGAACGACCTGATCCGGCCGGCGCTGTACGGCGCGCACCACGAGATCGTCCCCGTGATAAAGAAGGCGGGAAAAAAGCGGCGGCGGACGTTGTCGGGCCGATATGCGAGAGCGGCGATTTCTTTGCGAAGGATCGGGCGATGCCGGAGCTTGAGGCGGGAGATCTCGTTGCCGTGATGGGAGCCGGCGCATACGGTTTCACGATGTCGTCGAACTATAATTCGCGGCCGCGCGCATGCGAGGTCATGGTGAGGGGGCGCGAGTTCCACCTCATACGCGAGCGTGAGACGTACAACGACCTGGTCAGGCGAGAGAAGATACCGGCATTTTTGAAATAATCGCACAACAGAACATCTATAAGGGCTGAACCATGAAGAAAGAGATCGCGTTCTCAAAGATGTCGGCGGCGGGAAACGATTTTGTGCTGATCGACAACAGGAAAAAGGCAGTCGCGAAAGAGCTGAAGCGTTTCGCACGGCGGATATGCGACAGGAAAGACGGCGTCGGCGCCGACGGCATGATCCTCGTCGAAGCGTCGAAGAAGGCTGATTTCAAAATGAGGATATTCAACCGGGACGGGTCAGAGGCGGAGATGTGCGGCAACGGAGCCAGGGCCTGCGCGCAGTTCGCGTACGACAACCGTATCGCCGGCGGGTCGATGACCTTTCAGACGCTCGCCGGCATGATCGAGGCGCGCGTGATGAAGGACGGCGTGTCGCTGAAGATGGTCAGCCCCAAGAACATCCGCACCGGGATCGCGATCGCGGCGCACGGGGAGAAACACGAGTTCCAGAGCGTCGACACCGGCGTGCCCCACGCGGTGCTTTTCCTGAGCAAGCTTGACGACATCGACGTGGACAAATGCGGCTGTGCGGTCAGGCACCATAAGGAGTTCAGCCCGCGGGGCACGAACGTCAATTTCGCGCGGGTGATCGACAAGCACACGATCGAGGTCAGGACGTACGAGCGGGGCGTCGAGGCGGAGACGCTCGCCTGCGGGACCGGATCGACGGCGTCGGCGATCCTCGCCGCCGAGCTGAAAGGATGCGCGTCGCCGGTGAACGTACGGGTCCGGAGCGGCGACATCCTGACGATCAGCTTTAAGAAGGCGGGGAGCGGGCAGTACGAGGACGTCTTCCTGAAAGGGCCGGCGGTAGAGACATTCAAAGGGACATTGAGCAGGAAATAAGGAGGCAGCATGTTCAGCGGATCGATAGTTGCGTTAGTCACGCCGTTCAAGAAGGGAAAGGTCGATTACGACAAGATCGCGGAGTTGTGCGAGTTCCATGTCGCCAGCGGGACCGACGCCATAGTGCCGTGCGGCACGACGGGCGAGGCGCCGACGCTGTCGTATGACGAGCACAAGAAAGTCATCGACGTCGTCATAGCGACGGTAAAGAAGCGCGTTCCGGTGATCGCCGGTACCGGGTCGAACAGCACCGACGAGACGATCATGCTCACCGAGTACGCGAAGAAGGCCGGCGCTGACGGGGCGCTGATCACGACGCCCTACTACAACAAGCCGACGCAGCGGGGCCTCTTCGAGCATTACAAGATGGTCGACGACACCGTCGCCCTGCCGGTCATCCTCTATAATGTGCCGGGGCGCACCGGCGTGTCGCTCGCGCCGGAAACGGTGGCGAAGCTGTCGAAGCTCACGCATGTCGTTGCGATCAAGGAGGCGGCGGGGAGCATCGACCAGGTGTCGGCGATCCTGTCGCTGTGCGACATCACGGTCCTCTCCGGCGACGACTCGCTGACGCTGCCGATGATCGCGGTCGGCGCGAAAGGGGTCATCTCGGTGGCGGCGAACATAGCGCCGAAGGATACGCGCGACCTGTGCGCGTACGCGCTGAAAGGCGACTATGCGAAGGCGAAAGAGCTGCACTACAAGCTGTTTAGCCTGTGCAAGATCCTGTTCGTCGAGACCAACCCGCTTCCCGTGAAGACGGCGATGGCGATGGCGGGGATGGTCGAGGAGGAGTTCCGCCTGCCGCTCTGCCCGATGGGCGATGAGAACAAGGCGAAGCTGAAGACGGTGCTGAAGGAATATGGTATCCTGAAATAATACAGGCGGAGGGATCACATGGTGAAGATAACGGTATGCGGGGCTGCCGGGAGGATGGGAAGGCGTATCGTCGCCTGCGCCGCGGAAGATAAAGAGGTGCAGGTCGTCGGCGCCGTTGAGATGAAGGGATGCCCGAATATCGGCAAAGACGCGGGCGAGCTCGCCGGTACCGGCGAGCTCGGCGTGCAGGTGACCGACGATATCGCGGCCGCCGTTAAGAATGCCGACGTCGTTATCGACTTCTCGTTCCATGCGGCTGCGCCGCGCATAGCCGAGTGCTGCGCCGCCGCCGGCAAGCCGCTGGTTGTCGGTACGACCAGCCTGACCGCGGACGAGCTTGAAGCCGTTCGCAAGCAGGCGAAGGCTATCCCGGTGTTGATCGCGCCGAACGTGAGCGTGGGCGCGAACCTCCTGTTCAACAAAGCGGCCGAGATCGCGAAGATACTCGGGCCGGAATACGATGTCGAGGTGATCGAGGCGCACCATCGGATGAAGAAGGACGCCCCGAGCGGCACGGCGATGCGGATCGCGGAGGCGATCGCCGAGGCGACCGGCCGCGTCCTCGAGAAGTGCGGCGTCTACGGGCGCAAAGGGGATGATGCGCTGCGCCAGCCGGGAGAGATCGGCGTCCATGCGGTCAGGGCGGGCGACATCGTCGGCGATCATACGGTCATCTTCTGCACGCAAGGCGAGCGCATCGAGCTGATCCACCGGGCGCACAGCCGCGACACGCTGGCGAAAGGCGCGCTCCGCGCCGCGAAGTTCACGGCAAAGGCGAAGCCGGGGCGGCCGTACAGCATGCAGGACGTCCTGGGCCTCTGATACAGATCACTGCCGAACGGCTTAAACACTACGGAGGATATATGGCGATCCAGATCGAATGGGCGAACAGGCTGAAGCGGCTTCCGCCGTATCTTTTCGCGGAGATCGACAAGAAGAAGCGCGAGCTGATCAAGCAGGGCAAGGACATCATCGACCTCGGCGTCGGCGATCCCGACCTGCCGACACCGAAACATATTATCGACAAGCTCGCCGAGGCGGCGAAAGACCCGCGCAACCACCGGTATGCGCTCGACGCCGGCATGGAGTCGTTCCGTTCAGCGATCGCGAAATGGTACGTCAAGCGGTTCGGCGTGAAGGTTGACCCGCAAAAAGAAGTGCTCCCGCTTATCGGCTCCAAGGAAGGCATCGGCCACATCCCGCTGGCGTTCGTGAACAACCACGACATCGTCCTGGTCCCCGACCCGGCCTACCCCGCGTACCAGTCGGGTTCGATTTTCGCCGGCGCCGAGATCTACTACATGCCGCTCCTCGAGAAGAACGATTTCCTGCCGGACCTCGACGCCATCGACACGCAGGTCGCGCACCGCGCGAAGATGATGTTCATCAACTACCCGAACAACCCGACCGGGGCGACCTGCGGCAAGGACTTCTTCGAGCGCACCGTCGAGTTCGCCGCGGAGAACAACATCATCGTGTGCCATGACGCGGCCTACTCCGAACTGACGTTCGACAACTACAAGCCGCACTCGTTCCTCGAGGTGCCCGGGGCGAAAGAGGTCGGGATCGAGTTCCACTCGCTTTCGAAGACCTATAACATGACCGGCTGGCGCGTCGGCTTCGTGGTCGGGAATAAAGACATCATCTCCGGGCTCGCGCGGGTGAAGTCGAACCTCGATTCGGGTATTTTTCAGGCGATCCAGGCGGCCGGTGTCGAAGCGCTGACCGGGCCGCAGACGTTCAGGAAAGAGCTGCTCAAGATCTACCAGGAGCGCCGCGACGTCCTGATCGACGGGCTCGACTCGCTCGGCTGGCATGTCAGGAAGCCGAAGGCGACGTTCTATGTGTGGGCGAACGTCCCTCCCGGTTTTACGTCGTCGGAATTGTCGAAGCTGCTGCTCGACAAGGCGAACATCATTGCGACGCCGGGCAACGGGTTCGGCAGGAGCGGCGAGGGATATATCAGGATGACGCTGTGCAAGCCGAAAGAGCGCCTCGAAGAGGCGGTCGCACGGATCAAGAAGATGCATGACGAGTGGCGCTAGGACAGTTCGAGCCGGCTGCTCGGATCTCTGAGAGAAACCGTAACGTTGAGGGTGCGCATGCTGAACGATTTTCTCGATAAAGAGGTTGTCTACGTCGGGATCGGATCGAATACCGGCGACCGCATCGCGAGCATCAAGGAATCGATCGGCCTGCTGAAGCGGATGAGCCGCATCGAGATCGTCGACATCTCCTCTCTCTACGAGACGGAGCCGGTCGATGTTGCGACCACGGATTGGTTCATTAACTGTGTGCTGAAGATCGAGACCGACCTTGCCTGCTTCGAGCTCTTCTTCATTCTCAAGGAGATAGAGCAGACGATGGGGCGCGTTAAGGACCGTGTGAACGGTTCGCGCACGATCGACCTCGACCTGCTCGTCTGGGAAAACCGCGTCCTCGGCAGCGATACGCTGACCATCCCGCACCACGAGCTGCACAACAGGCGGTTCGCGCTCGAGCCGCTGAAAGAGATCAACCCCGGGCTAAAGATCCCGCGGCTGAACAAGACGCCGGGAGAGTTGATCGAAGCGCTCCAGGGAAAATACCGCACATACGCCGTAAAGAAGGTGGTCGACAGGGATGAACTCAAAAATCTCACCGCTCACGCTTAAGGAAAAGAAACGGTCGGGGAAGAAGATCGTCGCCCTGACCGCCTACGACTGCATGACCGCGCGGATCCTCGACGCGGCCGGCGTCGACATCGTGTTGGTCGGCGATTCGCTCGGCATGGTCCTGCTCGGCTACCGGAACACCCTTGCCGTTACCATCGAAGATATGCTCCACTATACCCGCGCAGTCTCCCGCGGCGTGGAGCGTGCGCTTCTCGTCGGGGACATGCCCTTCATGTCGTACCATATTTCGTTGAAAGAGACGGTCCGCAACGCCGGCCGTTTTGTCCAGGAGGCGCGCGCCGAGGCGGTGAAGCTCGAGGGGGGCGTCGAGGTGTGCGAGAAGGTCCGCGCGATCGTTGCCGCAGGGATACCTGTCCTCGGGCATATCGGCCTCAAGCCCCAGGACGCGCTGAAGCTGGGCGGGTATAAGGTGCAGGGCAAGGATAAGGCCGCCGCCGAACGCATCATGCAGGACGCGCGGGCGCTCGAAGACGCGGGCGTTTTCGGCATTGTCATGGAATGCGTTCCGGCCGCGCTCGCGAAGGCGGTGACCGAGTCGCTCAGCGTGCCGACTATCGGTATCGGGGCGGGAAAATACTGCGACGGGCAGGTCGTCGTTACGCACGACATCCTCGGCCTTACCGAAGGCCACTCTCCGAAGTTCGTGAAGAGATACGCCGACCTGCGCCCGGAGATCACGCGTGCCGTGGCTGAATATAAGACCGAGGTAGAGAAGGGGATCTATCCGGACGAGAAGTACTCCTACTGAGGGATAAGGGCGTTTTCCGGATGAGAATTTTCAGGAACCCGCGGCAGCTTCAGTCGCACATCGGGAAGATCAAACGGGCGGGGAAGACGGTCGCGTTCGTACCCACCATGGGGGCGCTCCACGAGGGGCACGCGGCGCTGCTGCGGAGAGCCCGGCGTTCGGCAGACATCCTAGTCTTGAGCATATTCGTCAACCCGCTGCAGTTCGGCCCCGCGGAAGATCTCGACCGGTATCCGCGGCCGTTCGCGAATGACATCGCGCTGGCAAAGCGGGAGCGAGTCGATATCGTTTTCGCGCCCGGCATCGCAGATATCTATCACGGAGATCGTTCGACGCATGTCGAGGAGAGCGGCCTGTCCCGGGGCTTGTGCGGCGCGGCGAGGCCGGGGCATTTCAGGGGAGTGACGACGGTCGTCGCGAAGCTGTTCAACATCGTGCGGCCCGACAGCGCCTTCTTCGGCCAGAAGGATTACCAGCAGTACAAGGTCATCGAGCGGATGGCGCGCGACCTGGACCTGCCGGTCAAGGTCGTCATGGTTTCGACGGTCAGGGAGAAAGACGGGCTGGCGTTGAGTTCGCGCAACGCCTATCTTTCCGCCGGCGAAAGGGCGACGGCGCTTGCGATCAGCGGCGCTTTGAGTCAGGCGGTTTCGGATATCAAGAAAGGCAAGACCTGCGCCGGGGTCGCCGGCGCGATGAGAGAGCGGCTGCAGGCCGCCGGCATCGCACAGATCGATTATGCGGAAATCGTGAACGCGGATACGCTGAAGGTTCCGCACAAGGGCGACAGGCGTCTTGTCGCCGCGATAGCCGCGTGGGTCGGGAAGACGCGGCTCATCGACAATATGCTTATAACAAGGGAGTAGGATCCGGGAGAAGCCGGTATCCTGCCATAAGAGGAGCGGTCGTGAAATTCAACGAATCGGCGTATAAAGAAGAAATGATCGACCAGATCAAGCAGCTGAAGAAAGATTGCGACGCGGTCATCCTCGCGCACAACTACCAGCGCGACGAGATACAGGAGGTCGCCGACCTGATCGGCGATTCGCTGGAGCTATCGCGCGCGGCGGTCAAGGTGCAGAACCAGGTGATCGTCTTCTGCGGCGTCCATTTTATGGCGGAATGCGCCTCAATCCTGAACCCCGCCAAGACGGTGCTCCTGCCGGTCAAGGAGGCGGGCTGCCCGCTGGCCGACATGGTGACGCCCGAGAAGCTCAGGGAGATGAAGAAGAAGTATCCCGGCGTGCCGGTTGTCTGTTACGTCAACTCGTCGGCGGCGGTGAAGGCCGAGAGCGATATCTGCTGTACATCCGCCAACGCGATCAAGGTCGTCAACGCGCTGAAAGAGAAGCGGATCATCTTCATCCCCGACAAGAACCTCGGACGGTATGTCGCGAAGCACACCGACAAAGAGGTGATCCTCTGGGAAGGGTTCTGCGCAACGCACATCAACCTGACCGAAGAAGAGGTCATGCGGATGAAGAAGCTCCACCCGGGGGCGAAGTTCCTCGCGCACCCGGAGTGCCGCCAGGAGGTACTCCAGCTGACCGATTTCATCGGCAGCACCAGCGCCATCCTCCGCTACGCGAAAGAGCAGCCTGACAAGGATTTCATCATCGGCACCGAGTCGGGGATCCTCTACCGGCTGAAGCGCGACAACCCCGACAAGAAGTTCTACCTGCCGTCCCAGCACCTCACCTGCGCCAACATGAAGCTCACGACGCTTGGCTGGCTGACGAGGTCGCTGAAGAATATGCAGTACAAAGTCACCGTCAAAGACCCTATCCTTTCCCGGGCGCGCCGCATGCTCGACCGGATGCTGGAAGTTGTGTGACGCTATGAAAAAGATCGGTATCGTCGGCTGCGGGAATATCGGGAGCCACCTGGCGCAATTCATCGATAAGGAATTGCAGGGCAAGGCGGTCGTCCATGCCGTCTGCGACGTCGACGAAACGAAGGCAGCGGCGCTGGTGGATCGTATCGGGTCCCGGCCGGAGCGGATGACGCTGGGCGGGCTCGTCGGCTGCGTCGATATAGTGATCGAGGCTGCGAACGGGGAGACTGCGTACAGGGCGGCCCAGGAAGTAATAGGCGCGAAGAAGACGCTCCTGGTGATGAGCTCAGGGGGCTTTATCGACAGGGAGCATCTGTTCGGGAAAGCCGAGAGCGCTGGCGCGCAGCTTTACTTCGTCAGCGGCGCAATAGCAGGCCTCGATGCGGTCAAGGCGGCGAAGGCGGCCGGCATCGATTCGGTAGAGATCGTTACGAAGAAGCCGCCGAAAGGGCTTGCCGGGGCGCCGTATGTCACGGAGAAAAAGATCGACCTGAGCGCCCTGAAAGGGGAGACGGTCGTTTTCAGCGGCAGCGCACGCGAAGCGATCAAAGGCTTTCCGCAGAACGTAAATGTCGCATGCACGCTGAGTTATGCCGGTATTGGCCTGGATCTGACAAAGGTGACGATCGTTACCGCACCCGGCATGACGACAAATTCGCACAAGATCATTGTCAAAGGCCCTTCGGGCGAGATCAGGACGGAGACAGACAACGTTCCCAGTCCGGACAACCCGAAGACGAGTTACCTCGCAGTCCTTTCCGCCATGGCAACCCTCAGAAATATCCTCTCTTCAGTTCATGTCGGTTCATAAAGGTGTCTCAGCACTGAAACACGAGTTGCTCTGTTTCGCAGCATTTTTTCATCTGTTTTTCAAAAAACTCTTGACAAAAAAAATATTTTGGTGTAATATATACTTGTAAATCAAAAAGAAAAAGTCTAGTCGTTTTGTATAGTATAGATACAAAGAGAAAAAGAAAGAACGGAGGAAGTAGAAGAAACGAGTTGAGAAGGGCAAACCATCTGGAAGGATGGGACGCACCCATTCGGGTGCAGCTCCGCGAACCTAACGGTTCGCCGGGTTGCAAAGCTAGAGGGCCTTAACCCGTACAGCGTAGAGCGTGCTGCGTACAGCGGATAAACCGCGGTACGAGGAAAGTTGTATGCTGTATGAGAAAGGCAGCCAGCTGCCGTGGAACGCACCACGTTAACAAGGCGTGTCATCGCGTTTGAGTTTGTGATTGTGAATCTGCGGTGACATATACGGGAGTGAAAACCCCCGGCCATCCTTCGATGGCCGGGGGTTTTTGTTTTGAGAGGAAAAATGCCGCGAGGGCGGCGATGAGGTCGAAAATGGATACCACGAAAAAATACGCTATCAAACAAGATCCAAAAAACGCGGGGGCCGCTATGAAGACTTTCAGAATCTTAATCGGGATGGGGGTGATGTTGATCGGCTTTGTCCTTTCAGCCGATGCGGTTGAAAAAACATGGGACGGCGGATCAAACGTCGATGGTAATTGGCAGACGCCTGCCAACTGGCTCGGCGACACGAAACCGGGCGGCGGCGAAGACCTGCTGTTCGCGGGCACCGCGAGGCTGACGAACAGCAACGATTACGCCGCGGGGACATCGTTCGGGCTGATCACGTTCAATCCGGCATCGGGCAACGTCAGTATCTCAGGCAACGCGATCACGCTGACCGGGGGGATGACGAACAGTGCCGGTACGAACGCGTTCGGCATCAACACGACGCTCTCCTCCGCCGAGCAGTTCAACATCGCTACCAGCACGCAGCTGACGCTCAGCGGCGCCATGAGCGGCGCATCGGGCGGGATCACCAAGACAGGAGCGGGAACGCTGGTCTTGAGCGGGTCAAACAGCTACGTTGGCGGGACGACGGTCAGCGATGGGACGCTGGTCGGGACGACTTCTCTCGCAAGTATTCAAGGGCCAGTCGTCAACAATGCGACTGTCAAATTCGATATCGCCACGTCGGGCACCTACGCCGGAAATATGAGCGGCACCGGCGCGATGATCAAGGCGAACTCGAATACCCTGATCTTGACGGGGACGAATAACTTTTCGGGCGGTACGACGGTGGCCGGCGGGGCGCTGTCGGGAACGGCGACGAGCCTGCAGGGAAACATTACCGCGAATGCGGGTACTTCGGTGACGTTCGATCAGGCTTCGGCAGGAACGTATGCCGGTTCTATGAGCGGTTCAGGCGCGTTGACCAAAGCTGGCTCATCGGCGCTTGTTTTGAGCGGTTCACAGACGTATGCAGGCGCGACGAATATCAATGCCGGGACCATAAAACTTAATGCGGCTGATATTATGTCAGATGCCAGCGTTGTAAGCCTGAACAGCGATACCGCGGTGTTGGATCTGAACGGGAACAGCGACACGATAGGCGCCCTCTCTTCCGGGGGGTATTACAGCTCAAAGGTACTGCTGGGGGGTAACGGCACGCTTGCGTTTGGGGCGAATAACGGGGGCTATAATTACTATGGCACGATCAGCGGCATCGGAGGTATCACGAAGATAGGGACCGGTTATATGTATTATTACGGTAACACTGGATTCACGAATTCGGGGCCGACGCAGATCAAGGGGGGGGGCATACAGTTTTATAATAATAGCGCTAATTCACTCGGTGACATGTCAGCGGTGACGATCGATCCGGGAGCGGCGGTGTACATCACGTACAGCGACACGATCGGGTCGCTGGCCGGCGGGGGCGACATATATCTGAATAACGGGACCTTCCACTACACATCGGGCGGTGCGCCGCTGACGACGGGCGGCGACAACAGCTCGACGACGTTCTCTGGGAGGATACTCAACTGGTATGGCACCAACTACCCGGGAGCGCTGACTAAGGTGGGG
>JAKLEM010000038.1 GCA_022711655.1 Candidatus Auribacterota bacterium | reverse complement strand
CCAGCCGCCTGTCTTCCGACTTCCCCCATCGCACGATCAGGGGCATGCCCAGCGCCGCAACGATCAGGGGGGCGAAATAGTTGATCTCGCTGACGCGGTTCATACCGCCGACACCGATCTCCGGTTCCAGGTTCGCGAACCCGAAGAGCAGGTACATCGTCGGGAAATTGAAGAAATTCCTGATCGCGAGGATGTTCTCCCGCGAAAAGGCGTACGCGAGCGCGGTCGTCTTCACCAGCTGCTCGTGCCCCGCGGTCTCCGCAGGAGGCATCAGGGCTTTCGAGCTCACCAGGTACATCACCGCGACCAGTATAAAAGCGGAGATGCCGATCGCCGCATTCTTCAGCGATCCCCGCCGCGTCCGCAGCGGATAGACGATCAGGACGGCTGACAACACCAGCGCCAGAATCCCCAGATGGAAGAACTCCCTGACATGCCACATGAGCGCCACACCAAGGAACGAGGCGACGAGAAGATAGTTCCTCCCGTTCGGCTGCTTCAGACACAGCAGGAACAACCCCATGCCGAGACAAAGCAGTACCTCGACGGCGGTTACGGAATGATGATTGACCCCTATGAAGCAGAACGCCCCCTGCGTCGGATCGCTCTTCAGGAGATCGAAATACGAGGGTGAATACTGTATGAAGAATCCGGCAGCCAGCAAGAAAACGATCCAGAAGACGAACTCGCGCTTGAAGCGCGACCGGACGATATGCCTGATCAGGAGATACGCGCCTGAAAACCCGAGGAAAGGTATTACGGCGCGCGCGCGGAAAAAGACCGGCAGAGGGTCCGTACCAGCTAGCTTCGACCAACCTGCCAGCAGGAACTCCCAGAAATGCACGAAATTGGGAACGGGGATATCCCTGATCACACCCAGTTTCAGGACGTCCAGCGGCATCCCGTAGTAATACCGCACGAAGAGGGCGTGATACAGCTTTTCCTTCTCGAAGATATCCAGGAAGACCTCGCCCCACCGGTACGCTCCGAAGGAAATGGCGGCTATGAGCGTCACGATACCGATCTGACTGTACAATAAATATGCCGGCTGGGATGCCGCGCCGCGCAACCCGTTGATGAAACCGAAACGGCGATGCCCTTTCGCAAGCGCGCGCAGGTTCAGGCAGAGGGCGACAACGCTCGCGCCGAGGACGCACGACGCCCAGAGATCTATCTTCGCATGAAGAGCGAGACAGACCGGAACGAACGCGAACGCGATCATGAATGAAACCGCAGCGGATAAAGCAATAGCCTCCATGACATGTCGCGCCCGGAACCCGAGCACCTCGCCCCACAGCAACCCCGGCACGAAGAACACCATGAACGCGCCGACTCCGATGCGATACGGGGATTCGTACAGGACCGGCGCCCCGGACAGGAGGAACAGGTACACGCTTATGGCGCAGATAACGCCACAGACGAACAGGATGCCGCCGACAAACAGTGCGTCGCGACTGACTGAAGAAGCGCCGTGAGGTTTCATGCCTTATCTCCCCGATCTCGCGAGGAGATCACCAATACACCAAATTCTTGGACGATCTGTACAGGTCATTCGGTATCATATCGGACCCGAGAGGGACCTGTGCGCACGCCCGGCGGCCCCCGAATCGACCTGTTTTCCAGTACACGTCTCCGGGAGCATAATAGTTTTTCCGTGCGAGCCCCTCCTTACCGAAAAATGAAAAGACCTGCGCACCGGAAGCTATCTCCCCCGAAAACTCATACAACGACCAGAGCTTCCTGAAGGAGCTCTTTTCACGGAAGACAAGATACGTATCCAGGGCACGCGACCGGGGAACCAGGATATCCTCCCCGTCCCGGTAACGGCAGAGCATCGAGAAATCGGGCGGAACGCCATCCTTTAGGAAATATTCCAGAAAGAATTCGCTGTAGTTGCCGGAGACCGCCTGATACCAGAAATGCGTGTTGGTCGGGCTGACGCACGGGGTATGTATGCACAGGAAGCTCCCGAGATCAGGGCCGGCATACCCCTGATCATATTGTACGATCGACCCCGGAGGCAGGTTCGTCCGCATCCAGCGGGCACTATCGGTCCCCAGGATGTCCTTGCGCTGCGCCGGGTTCCAGTTAAAACCGGTATTGCGCAGCGGATAGATCATATCGCACAGGTTGCCCGCCGCAAAGATCAGGAGGAAAATGACCGTGACAACCCGTGTCATCGCCGGACGGTATAATGAGCTGAACATCCCCCGCTCGCTGGCGGCGATCGCCTCGGCGACCATATACAGGAGGAACGGCACGAAAAGAACCTTCCCCTTTGTCGCAACAACGCCCTGCTGCAGCATGTACAAGACGATGGAACCGGCAACGCACAACGCCGCCACAAAGAACTGATCATTCCTTCGGATCAACCGAGCCACGCAGGTCAGACAGATGGCGTACAGTATGAAAAGCCCCAGAGGAAAGACAATCTTTGAGGGAAGGAAGACCAGGAAGCTCGCAAAGTTGCCGATGACGTCCTGCACGACGGCTGCCATGTTCGCACCGAGGTTGCCCATCTCGCGGGCCCTTCCCCATATGTGCATGACAAACCCCCAGTAATCGAACACGTTAGAGAACTTGAATCCATATATGTTATCGCCATAGAGGCGGTCTGCGACCCGGCCGACAACATAATACAACCCGTTCACGCACACGAATCCGACAGCAAAAGCTGTAACGATAAACTGAACAACTTTGGAGAATTTCTTCTGGATGATCATGTAACTGATCAGGATGCCGGGCAGGAGCACCAGCGGCGTCAGATAGAACAGCAACGCGAAAGCAACAACGATCCCGAATGCGGCGGCATGATACAGCTTCTGTTCGCTCCGCAAGAACGAAAAGTATGCGGCCATCACCAGCAGGACCGCGAAGAGGTTCAGCATCCCAGTATCGATCTCGGCGTAATTGCGATAATAGTTCGACACGCCAAGCAGCACAGAACCGGCACAGGCGATCCCGACCGTGTGGCCGGCGGTCCGCAGCAGATAATAGAAAAGGGCGATACCGAGAGCGCCGATAAGCGACATGAGCATCTGCGAAGAGACCGCATACCGGATACCCGGAGAGAAACGCGCCAGCAGCTTATGACCGAAGACAACGAGAGGAGCGCAGATAGGGTGTCCGACAAACACGTCATATGCGGATGTCGTGATGAGTCTGCGTAAATAGTCTTTTGACGCGGCAAGCGACTCGACGTCCTTTTCCGGGATGTCCTGACGTTCGAGTGCCGACACGTCGTCATACTTGACCATCAGAGACGTGAAACCGGAGACGCACAGGCCGTCGGTCGTTAGATAGGTGCCATTCAACCACGCATAGAAGCCGAAGAAAGCCGCAACCATCAACAGCACGACAAGACGGTCTGTCCGCGAATACGTCCGCCCGTTGTAAGAAACCCCCGTTATTTCAACGCTCATGCGAACTCCGTAACCATACCGTTGGTCCTGCCGTACGGTGAACGATCGTTTCTAGCCTGGCGAGAACAGCCGATAGGCTGAACGCATACGGGAGTGGCGCACCCCGATCATGATGCGCGACAGATATAAGGCACATAACGCGGCTGATAACGCACAGCAGCCGTCGGACTATCTGACAACCGAACTGACCGCGTCAATCACCAGATTGATCTCGTCATCCGCCATCTTCGGATAGAGCGGCACCGATATCGTCGCATCCCCGATCCTCTCGGCGACCGGAAAATCTCCCTCTTTATACCCGAACCGCTCGCGATAATACTGCAGGAGATGCACCGCGCGGTAGTTGACCGCGACGCCGATGCCGCGTTCCTGCAATTTCGTCAGGATCTCATCGCGCCGCTTCGGGTCGACGAGGATCGTGAACAGGTGGCGCGGGTGCTTGCAACCGGGAACGGTCTTCATCAGCCTTATCCCCTTCACACCCGCAAACCCTTCCTCGTACCGCCGGGCGATCGCGTCGCGCTGTTTCCAGAGATCTTCGATGCGCGCGAGCTGGCCGATCAGCAGGGCGGCCTGGATGTTATCCATGTTGTATTTCCACCCGAGGATCGGCATATCCCAGTGGCGGTAGAGCTTGGTGTAGCGGTCGCCGGCCGAACGGTCGATCCCGTGAGAACGCAGCATCTTCAAAAGATCAGCCTTTGCGGGATCGTTTGTCGAGATCGCCCCGCCTTCGCCGGAGGTTATGTTCTTGGTCGCATAAAAGCTGTAGCAGGCGGCGTCGCCCAGCTGACCGACCTTCACGCCTTCGCGCACGCCCTCAATGCAGTGCGCGGCGTCCTCGATCACCGCCAGCTTGTGCTTGTCGGCGATCTTCCTGATCTTCTTCATGTCGCACAGCTGGCCGTAGAGATGGACCGGCATGATCGCCCTGGTCTTCTCCGTGATCGCCGCCTCGATCATATCCGCGTCGATGTTCCCCGTATCCGCTTCGACGTCGACGAAAACCGGCGTCGCCCCGGCGTGCATCACGGAATTCGACGTCGCGCAAAAGGTCATCGGCGTCGTGATCACCTCGTCCCCCTCGCCGATCCCCCACGCCAAAAGACACAAATGAAGAGCAGCCGTGCAGCTGGTAACGCCGACGGCCCGTTCGGCTCCGACATACGCGGCCAGTTTGGTTTCAAATTCATCGACGACCTTCCCTGTTGTCAGGAAGATCGAACGGAGGACGTCGTTCGCGCGGGCGATGTCCTGCTCGTCAATATTATGCTTGAAGAATTCGATCTTTTTGATGTCTGTTTTGTCCATGGTATCTGTCCAATCTTTATGTGTTGATATCTATCCGCAGATCCTTCGCCGCCTACGGCTCCTCAGGATGACGTTCGCGCTGCAGCTGAGCATCGCTATCGCCCGCCAGGTTTCGCGCTCACGTCACTTCGAGCACTTCCCCATGATCCAGAAACTGTCCCGCACGAGCGCCAGGGGCGTGGCGATGAAAAGCCACGAAAAAAAGCGGTTCAGGGCTGCCGGCGTCTTGAACGGGATGCCCCAGTTGAAGTCGGGATATGACCTCAGCGAGAACATCGACTGGATGTCCAGAAAACCGAACCGCTCCATCTTTTTCGCGAGGCTCTTGGGCGTGTAGAAGGTGATGTGCGTCTTGTCCGAGTACCCGAACCACCTGCTTCCCTTGATATGCCGCATCGGGCTGGAGAGGTTCGGCGTCACCATGAAAAAGCAGCCGCCTTTTTTCAGCAGACGGAACGCCTCGTCGAGGAGCATATTCCCCTCCTCCTCGGTGAGGTGTTCGACGACCGACACGGCGATCACCAGGTCGAAAGACTTTTTCTTGTACGGGAGACGCATCGCGTCGGCGACGCTCGCCCCCGCCTTCCGCGCGGCGGCGTCGGAAATGTCGCAACCGAATACGCGGCGCCCTTCGCGTTTCAGCGCGTTGAGCAGCTTTCCCGTCCCGCACCCGACCTCGAGGATATCCCGGAAACCGCGCCGCTCTATGATGTCGTCCAGCGCGGCGAGGAGATGGACCTGCAGCACGTCCTTGTCGGCGAAATAATCTTCTGAGAAGATCTTCTTGCGATCGCTCCTGTCGCAGACATCGTCTTTGCCCGTATCCACCTTTAACGGAAAAGACAGACCCCGCGATCTCAATCGTCTTTCGATCGGGCTCATATGTCATCCCCCGGCGGGTCAGCCGCTGCCGGCGCTTCCCGCACTATTTCGCCTCGCAGGCGCATTTCTTTTTACCGCCGAAGTCGGTGAGGTGCCCCCAGACCGCTTTCGCGCCGCGGTATATGAACTTCAGGTCGTCGGCGTCGCGGATCGAAGCCAGCTTCCTCATGATGAACTCGGGGTCGAAGGCGACCTTGTAGACCGCCTGGACCGCCTCCGTGAGCCGCTCGTCGGACATCGGCGTCTTCATGATCGGCTCTCGCATGTCATAGCGCGGCCAGTCCATCGTCTTGAGCCAGCCGTTCTTCTTGCATTCGTCGAACAGCGGCGTCCCCGGGTACGGGATGACGATCGTCGACTGCAGCGTGTGGGCGTACCCTTTTTTCATCAGGTAGCAACCCAGCTTCACCGTCTCCATAACGTCTTCGTACTCTTCCCACGGGTAGCCGAACATGATCGTGATGTGCGGCGACAACCCCGCCTTGCTCGCCATCTTGCACGACTCGATGATCTTATCGACCGACAGGCCGCCCTTGTTGACCCGGTCCAGCGTCCGCTTGTTCGCGGACTCGAGGCCGAAGAGCATGAACCGGAACCCCGCGCGTCGCATCATCGCGTATTCTTCGGCGGAGAGGGCGCCGAAACGCATGTTGCAGTCGAGGATCACCCGTTTGCTGTAGCCGCGGTCGATCATCCCCTGGCAGAACTCCTTCAGCCACGGCCCGACAGGGAATGTCCCTGTGTCGTCCATGATCTCCTTAACGCCGTATTTCTCGATCAGGACGCCGATCTCGTCAAGCAGGCTCTTCGGCGTGCGCGACGCATACTTCGGATAGATCGTCGTCCACGAGCAGAAGGTGCATTTATGATACCAGCAATCCCTGCCGGCCATCGTGTAGGTGCCCGGAAGGCGTTTGTAGTTGCCGTTCTCGGTGCTGTAGAGGTCCCAGCGCGTGAGGTCCCTGTCTATGAACGGCAGCGTATTGAGGTCCTGGTTCAGCTCGAACGGGCCGGTGCTGAATATGTCGCCCTTGTCGTCCCTCCCCCAGATACCGCGGTCGAGATCGCCCTTCCCGCTCAGGTTGTCGCACAACGACAGCAGGAGAAAGTCGTAGTTGCCGCCCGTCAGGATATAATCGACTTTGGAATTATCGAAGGTCTCCTGCGGCATTGCGGTAACGTGGTCGCCGAACATGACCGCCTTGCACGACGGCAGCTTCTGCTTGAGATCGTCGATGAATTTCCAGTGCGACTTAACCACCGGCGTCTTGGTCTCGAATGCGATCATGTCCGGCCGGAGCTGTGCGCAATAATCCAGGAACTGCGCATACCCCATCTTCTCGGCGATACCGTCCTTCCAGTGCACGTCGTAGCCTTTGTGCTTGAGGAGCGTCGCGGCCGACGCAGGTACCATCGGGTAGATGTATGTCGGGTTATTGAACCACTGGAACTGGCGGTTCTGCGACAACAGCGGAACCCCTTTGCCGCTTTCGATGGGCGGATACGCGACTAGAATTTTCACTGTTTCTTTTCCTCCGCAAGGCTTTGCGCGACAAGGCCTTTAATAAAACAGACGCCGTAGGTGACGTTCGTCGCAACGATGCCGGCAAAGACCAGCGACTTTCCGACGAACCCGTCGCCGTTCATCGCGTTCGACAGGACGCAACCGGCATAAAAAATGATAGTACCAAAATAGAGCGAGAAAAATAAGTCATTTATCAGAAAAAACAGCGGGCCGGCGGCAAGCCCCAGGACAAACAAAGACGGTATGAAATAGGCGATCCGCCGCGACGTCTCCGGATATTTTCTTACAAAGTAACCGCGGTGCAGGGCGTAGTTCGACACCTGAGCGAGATGCCCCGCGAACAGCTCGCGCCGGTGGTGATACACCAACGCTTCCGGCTCGTAGACGATCTTCTTGCCCAGCTGTTTCGTGACCTTGAGGCACAAGACGGTGTCCTCACCCGGATAGAATGCGCTGTCGAAACCTCCCGCCTGCGCGAAAACCTCCTTGCGGATGATGAAATTGCAGCTGGGATAGTCGTCGACCAGCCGCTCTTTCTCGGGGCGATACCGGTAGCCGCAGTTGCCCGATGCCAGCCACGACTCGTAGACCAGGCCGCTCGCCTGCTGCCGGATGTTATCAGCCGGAGGGGTCACCCCGGGGCCGCCGACCGCAGCAACCTCCGGATCCGAAAAGTGCCTGACCGCAGCCGCCAGCCATCCCTTCACCGGATAGGCGTCGTCGTCGATGAACGCCAGGATCTCACCCTTCGCCTCGCGGGCGCCGATGTCCCGCTTCTGCGACGGCCCGATCTGCCCGGTCGGGAAGAGACGCACCCGCTGATCGTTCGCGTAGGCGAACTCTCCCGTCAGGTCGTCCGGCAGGACGATGATCTCGTAGTCGGCGTAGTCAAGCCGCAGGCAGTGACCGACCGATTCGTCGAGGTAGTCGTTGAAGTGCCTGATGGGTATGATTATGGAAACTGTGGGATTTAACAATGTCGGCGTTCCATATATATGTTTATATTACTACTCCCCGTCATCTGCCACTTCGTCGTGCATGCTGTCGTAATACCGCATGATATACATGCGGTAGAAGATCGCCAGGGTATCCAGGCCGGTGTACCAGAGGTCTGTGAACTTCATCCGGCCCCAGCGCACCTCCCGGCGGAACTCGAGCTCGATAGGCGCCTCGGCGATCTTATACCCGAGCCGGTGGACGTTCGCCAGTATCTCGATATCGAACGCCCAGCGCTTGCACAGCACCTTCGGGAAGACGCGCGCAAGTACCTCGCGCTTGAAGAGCTTGATCCCGGTCTGCGTGTCGCGCAGCGGCAGGCCGAACAGCAGCCACAGCATGACGAGATAGATCTTGCTGATGAAAATCCGGCGCATCGGCAGGTCGAGCTTGCTCTCGGGGTGCCATTTCGACCCGACGACGGCGTCGGCGTTCTCTCGCTGCATCACCGCGAACAGCGTGTAGATCTGCTTCGGGTGCAGGTCAAGGTCTGCGTCGAGGAACGCGACGATGTCCCCGGTCGCGAACTTGAAACCGTACTTCAACGCGCGGCCTTTGCCGTAGTTCTGGCGGTTGCGCCGCACGATCACGTTCGGGTCGCCCGCGAAGGCATCCCGCGCCAGCTCGTAGGTCCGGTCGCGGCTGCCGTCGTCGACGAATATAACCTCGTAATCGCACTCGAGGTCGTGAAAGAGCTTTTTCGTCTCGCGTATATTGTGGACGATCAGGTCTTCCTCGTTAAACGCCGGCATCACAATAGATATCTTGCCCCGAAACTCCTTCACCGTTCTCCCCTTTTTTCATATAGGTGACCAGACAGCTCGCCAGGAACAGGCCATAGCCGACCCCGCCGAAGATCGTGATGACCTTGAGCAGCGTGTCGTGGAACATCGTCAACAGGGCAATCAGCAAAACGCCGCCGCCGACCAGCATATACAGGAACGCGTTCCGGTGCATCGCGAGGTTGAAATAAACGATCAGGTTCAGCAGGCCGTACGGGATGACCATCCACCCGAAAACGCGCATCAGCGTCACCAGGTCGGCGTACGGATAAGTGATCTCCTTGCCATGGAGCAGCACGTCGAGTATCAGGCGCGGTACGGCTGTGCAGAACACCGCGCCGGCGATCAGGGCGGCGGTGCTGATCAGCAGAGATTTATTAAGCAGAGGGAACGGGTCTTTCCCGGCGGCGTGCAGTTCCGATACCTTCGGGAAGAGAGCGGCGGCGAACGCAGCGGGCGGGAAGAGGAACGCCTTCCCGATAAGCGCGCAGGTCGAATAATATCCAGCGACCGCCGGGTCGAAATGGTGCTTCACGATGAGCGCGTCGTAATACGTGAGGAATCCGTAGCAGAAGATAGCGACCGCCACCGGGACGAAATAGCCGAAGATCTCCTTACGGTTCAGCGAGATATCCGCATCGCGATCGTAATGGAAATAATGCCTGAGCGCGATAAATCCGGCGGCGATGCCGATACCGCTCGCGAAGATGATCCCCGACAACGCACCGGTAACGCCCCACCCTATCAGGACGCAGAGCGAGCCGACGACGACCTTTCCGACCGCGCCGCCGATCCCCACGACCCCGATCAGTAAGAACCGCTGCAACCCCTGCAGGGCCCCCGTAGGAACGGTCGTCACAAAGGCCAGCGTCAGCGCCGCGCCTACCATGATGACCGGGAACGCAGAGCCGATCTTAAGATAATCCCGGATAAGCCCGCTGCCTGCCGCAAACAGCAGGAAGATAGCCAACCCGCACACGGCGATCGCCTTCAGGGAGCGCTCGAACATGAGGCTGATGCGGTTCTCGTCATCTTCCGCCTTGTAGCGGGAGATGTACTTGGTTATCACCACCGTGACGGTCCCGCTGGGAACGCCGATGATCATGAAAAGAGCCAGGAGCGAATAGAGCGCGCCGTAGTCCGCCGGGCTGAGCAGGCGGATCATCAGGACATGGTACAGATAATGCGCCATGCCCCCGATCACCGTCGCCGCCAGCATAATGCTGCCGTGCTTGATCAGGTTATCGGAACTCCGCTGCGTCAAGATCTCACCCCGAGGCAGTCTTTCGCCTCTTCGCGCCACTCCAGTTTGTCGCCCTCTTTCAGGTAGCGCTTGAACAGCCGGGCCGCCCCTTTGATATCTCCGGATTGTTTGCATATCTTCGCCAGCTGGTAGACGCTGTCCATGTCGTCTTTCTTCAGTTTCAGGATATTCTCGAAACATACCCGCGCCTTTCCTAGGTCGCCGCGAAACGACAGCAGGCGCCCCTGTTCGTACAACGCATCGATCTGCTTTTCGACCGGCATCGCGGCGCCGCCCGCAGGCGCAACCGCCTGTTCCCGGATATCGAGGAGATTAAAAATCCACACACCGGCGGCGATGAGAAAGAGCAGCGCCGTCGGAACCATATCCACCATATGCGCACGCAGCGCAATCGTCGCCGCTCCGGTTCCCAGAGATGAGACGTACAACACCATCAACGCGGCGCCTTTCACGTATTGCCGCCGTCGAAACTGCCCGGCGCCGCACACAACGATGGAAATAAAACTCAAGAACATCGCTTATCTCACCGCATATTT
>JAKLEM010000037.1 GCA_022711655.1 Candidatus Auribacterota bacterium | reverse complement strand
ATGAACATGATCGAGCTGCCGTCGCCGACGGGCGGCTCCGCCGCGTCGATCTCGATCAGCGCGTTGTCGACGTCGAACCCGGCCAGAGCCGCAAGCACATGTTCGACGGTATGCACGATCGCCTCGCCCACGCCCAGCGACGTCCCTCGGACCGTCGCAATGACGTTCTCGACGGAAGCACGGACCGGCTTGCTGTTCGGCAGGTCTTTCCTGACAAAAACGATGCCGCTGTTCGCCGGAGCCGGCTTGAAGCTGATTGTCGTGAACGACCCGGTGTGGAGTGCTATGCCCGAGTGGCTTACTTCTTTCAAGAGCGTCTTTTGCATTGCCATAATGCGTTACCGCCTGACTATTTCCGAGGTTCTTCGAGCTTTTTTTCCAACGCGGCGACCCGGTCTATCAGCTTTGGCAGCCGGTTGACGTTCGCAACGTTCCTCTTGAATTTCATGTGGTCGACAGCCGGCGCGCCGACTACCATCCCGCGCGGCTCGATGTCCTTCGTCACGCCCGCCTGCGCCGCGATGATCGCGCCGTCGCCGACCTTTAGGTGGCCGACCAATCCGGCCTGCGCAGCCAGCGTAACGTATTTGCCGAGCTCGGTGCTCCCGGCGACGCCCGACTGGGCGACCAGGATAGAGTGTTCGCCGATAATAACGTTATGCGCGATCTGTACGAGGTTGTCGATCTTGGTCCCTCTCTTGATGACCGTCCGGTCAAAACGGGCGCGGTCGACTGTTACGTTCGCGCCGATCTCGACGTCGTCCTCTATGACGACGATACCGATCTGCGGGATCTTGACGTGCTTGCCGTCGATCATCGTAAAACCGAAGCCGTCGCTCCCGATCACCGTCCCGCTGTGTATGATGACCCTGCTCCCGATCAGCGTCCGCTCGCGCACCACGACGTTCGGGTAGATCAGCGTATCGGCGCCGATCAAGCTGAAGTGCCCCACATAGCACCCCGCGCAGAGCACCGTCCGGTCACCGACCATCGCTCCCTCTTCGATAACGACATGAGGCTGGATCGATACGTCTTTACCGAGCGTGACCCCTTTGCCGATCACTGCGCTGGGATGGACCCCCGAAGGATAAGCGATCTTCTCGGGGCCGATCAGCTCGATCACGCGCGAAAAGGCGAGCGAAGGGTTCGCCACTCGGATGACCGGCTTCGCGGGGAACGATATGTCCTTGCCGACAAGCACCGCCGAGGCCTTCGTCGTGTCCAGCAGCGGCAGATACTTCGGGTTGGCGAGGAACGTTATGTCCCCTTCTTTCGCTTCCTTGATCCCCGAGACGCCCGTGATCATCAGGTCGCCGGCGCCGACGAGCTCTCCGCCGACCAGCGCGGCAATATCCTGCAAACGTTTTTGCACGTGTCTTCTCCGACGATACGGCATGGGCAGCGCGGCGTGCGCCGCGCTGCCCACAGCCGGTGATACGAGTTTACTTCTTCGACTTTGCGTTCAACGTCTTCAGGACGTCTTCGGTGATGTCGCCGGCCTTATCCTTGAAGATCATGACATCGCTGATGAATATGTACGTGTAGCCTTCCTTCTTGCCCTTCTCATCGACGATCTTGGTGATCTCGTCAAGGATCTCTTTGCGGAGGCTGAGAAGTTTGTCGCGGATCTCGTTGACCGTGTCTTTCTCGTAGTCGCGCAGTTCCTTGATCTTCTCCTTGATCATCGCCTCTTTGCCCTTCTTCGCGTCGTCGCTCAACAGCTCGCTCTCTTCCTTGAGCTTGTTGATGTCGGTGACCATCTTCTCCGCATCCGACCGCTTCTTCTTCTGCTCGTCCTGCAGCTTCGCGTTCGCCGTCTTGGTCTTCTCGTATTCGTTGAAGACCTTCTCCATGTCGATGTAGCCGAGCTTCATCTCAGCCGCATGCGACTTCGCGGCGATACCGCACACGAACATCAACGCAACAACACCTGCAATCAACCCTCTCTTCATACGCCCTCCTTTGTTCTGTTGTTATTGTACTATATCTCCGCTCCGGCATGCCACCGCGGCATACCGGACGTGCTTACCACTGCGCTCCGATATTGAACGATATCTCTCCGTTGGTCTTCTTCGTCTCGTTGTCGACGTAGATCGGATAGCCGTAATCCAGCTGTATCGGCCCCACCGGCATATTTAGACGTACGCCGGCACCGATAGATCCGCACTGGCTGCCGAAATCGACATCGCCGAACTGGCGGTACACGTTGCCGGTGTCGTAGAAGAATGCGCCGGCCAGCATGCTGACGATCGGGAAGGTGTACTCGGCCGACGAGAAGAACTCGACGTTTCCGCCGATCGGCTCGCCGTTGCTGTCTTTCGGGCCAACTTTCCGGTATTTGAAGCCGCGGATCGAGTTGCCGCCGCCGAGGAAATACCGGTCGAAGATCGGCACGAACTCGGACGAGCCGTACTCCTGCACCCCGCCGACCTCTCCCGTCAGCCGGACCACGTGCTTTTCGAACCACGGCACCGGGAAATACTGCGTGGCGCGGCCGGTCCCCTTCACGAAATAGGTGTTGCCGCCGAGGCCGGCGATATCGTTGATCAGCACCAGGCGGTGCCCCTTGGTCGGATAGAAGAAGCTGTCGCGGGTATCATGGTCGAGCTTGAAGGTCACCTTGCTCACCGAGCGGGACCCGTCCTCGCGCAGCAGCTCGGCAGACGCGTCGTCGTCGACATCCAGCGTGATGTTCTCCAGCGTGTATATCACGTCGCCGCGGAGATAATCGGTCAGCGCTTTGCCCAGGCGCAGGTCGAAGCCGTAGCGCTGTTCGTTATAGTAGCTGCTGTAGTAGGTCCTGTTCGCGGCGAAGACATCGAAGCCGCCCGCCAGGCGTTTGTCGAACAGGTACGGCTCGGTGAAGCTCAGGATCCCTTCCTGCCGCTGGTCGCCGCCCTCGATCCTCAGACGAGCCTTCTGCCCTGCGCCGGTGAAGGTCGGGAACTTCATGAAATCGAAATTCGTCTGTGATATTTCAGCGAAGCCGACGAGGCTGTCGATCGAGCTGAAGCCGGCACCGAAGCTGAGCTCGCCGGTCTTCTTCTCCTCGACGGTATAGACGAGGTTCTTCCGCCCTTTCCTGGGCACCGGCTCGTAGTCGACCTCGACGCTCTTGAAGTAGTTGAGGTTCTCGAGGCGCTGCTGGCTGCGGCGGATCTTGACGCCGTCGAAACGGTCGCCGGGCTTCACCAGTATCTCGCGCCGGATCACCTTGTCCTTGGTCACCACGTTGCCGCGGATATCGATCTTCTCTATCGAATAGATGTCGCCTTCCTCGATCGAGAACGTGACATCGATCTTCCCCGCTTCGTAGTTGGTCGCCGTCTCGACGCGCACCTTCGCCTCGATGTATCCCCGCGCGAAATAGTAGTCCTCGACGGCCCTGACGTCGTTACGGTAATCCTCCGGGATAAAGGTCATCCCGGTGCGCATCTTGAGCCCCTTCTTGATATCGTCGGTCGGGAAGATCTTATTGCCGGAGAACATGAGCTTGTCGATGATGTACTGCTTGCCTTCTTCGACGACGATGGTGATCTTGAGCTCGGCGCTCTCCGCGTTAAAGGCGCGCTTCACGTCCTTTATCTTCATGTCGATATAGCCCTTCGACACGTAGAAGGCGTGTATGCGCTCGAGATCTTCCTTGAACTGGTCTTCCTTGAGGTAACCGGCGTTGAACAGCCATTTGTTCTTGGTCTTGAGCAGCTTCCTGATCTGTTTCTCCTTGAACGCCTTGACGCCGTCAAAAGCGATCTCCCGGATAAACATCTTTTTCCCCTCGACGATCTTGACGAAGAGGATCGCGCGTCCGGTGTTCTCGTCGATGCTGGTCTTATAGGTGAGTTGTACCGAATAATACCCCTTGTCCTCGTACATCTTGCGGACCGCTTCCATATCCTGCTTGATCTTCGCCTCGTCGAGGATCTTGTTGATCTTGGTGCTCATCGCCTCGAGGATCTTGTCGCGCTTGAAGACGGTGTTCCCCTCCATCACGACGTCTTTCAGGAAGGCTTTCTCCTTGACCACGAACGCGACCTTCACACCGTCCGCGAAGTCCTCGATGTCGATGCTGATATTCACGAAATAGCCGAGGTCGTAGAGGCGCTTGAGGTCTTCGTTGGCCGTCTTCTGCACGAACGGCTCGGCGACCTTGGTCTTGATCTTGCTGAGAATGACGGCGTCGTCGACAGACCGGTTGCCCAATACGACGATCTCCTTAACCCGCTTGCCGGCCTGGTCCTCGGTCTGGGCCGCGACAAACGAAACCGACAGCATGCATATCCCCACCAGCAGAGCGACGGCGCGTAATGTTTTCACTATCGATCCCCTTTTCGTCTGTATGGCTGTAAAGTAACTGGTTACTGCTGTTCTATGAGCGCTTCGACGTCCTCGGGCCGCTGCGTCAGGTCCTCGAACCTCGTGTAGTCCTGATGGAACGCCATCCGTATCTCGCCGGTCGGGCCGTTGCGCTGTTTCGCGATGATGATGTCGGCCGTCCCCGGGCTGTCCTCGCGGTCATAATACTCACGGCGCATCAGCATGAGCACCACGTCGGCGTCCTGCTCGATCGCGCCGGACTCGCGCAGGTCGGAAAGCATCGGCTTATGGTCCTGGCGCGACTCGACCGCGCGGTTCAGCTGCGACAGCACGATGACCGGCACGTCCAGTTCGCGCGCGAGCGCTTTCAGCGACCGCGATATCTCAGTGATCTCCTGCTGCCTGTTCTCCGAGCGCCTCGCGGTCGACTGAATGAGCTGGAGATAGTCGATCGCGATCAGCTCGATCTTCGATTTCATCTTCAGCCGGCGAGCTTTCGCCCGAAGCTCCATCACCGACAGGCCCGGCGTGTCGTCGATAAAGATCGGCGCCGCGGCGAGCTTGCCCGCCGCCTTGACCAGCTCGGGGAAATCGTTCTCGCCAAGGAAGCCGCGGCGCACCTTGTGCATGTTGATCCGCGCCAGCGAGCAGAGCATGCGCATGACCAGCTGCTCTTTCGACATTTCAAGGCTGAAGAGCGCGACCGGCCGCTTGTCGACGACCCCGACGTTTTCCGCGATCCCCAGGGCGAGCGACGTCTTCCCCATCGAGGGGCGCGCCGCCATCACGATCAGGTCAGACCGCTGCAGCCCTGACAGCCGGTCGTCCAGGTCGCGATACCCCGACGGTATACCGGTCAGGAGCGTCTTTTTATTATACAGGTTCTGCACCGTCATGACGCTCTCTTTGACGAGAGTGCCGATCGGCACAAAATCGCTGTCGATACGCTTCTGCGATATGTCAAAGACGCGCTGCTCGACGCGGTCGATGAGATTACCAACGTCGACGTCGGCGTCGAAGCACTCCTGCGCGACGTCCTGCGACACCGTGATCAGCGTCCGCAGGATCGCCTTCTCGTGCAGGATCGACGCGTACTGATCGAGGTTCGACGCGCTGGAAACGCTGTTCAGCAGGGTCGTCAGGTACGCGGCCCCGCCCGCCCGCTCCAGCTCGCCCTGCACGCGCAGCTTGTCCGTCAACGTGATGATGTCGATCGGCCTGTTCTCATCGTACAGGGCCACCATAGCCGCGTAGATCTTTTTGTGCGCGGCGCGGTAAAAAATGTCCTGGCTGAGCTTGTATATGACGTCGGACGCGGCGTTCTCGTCCAGGATCATGCCGCCCAGCACCGCCATCTCGGCCTCGATGTGCTGGGGGACGGTCTTGTCGGGCAATACCCGCCCCATCTCCCGAATATCGTTCGCCGCAGAAGCCATCGCTGAACCGTTTTCCGCTCGACGCACGCCGCCCCGGCGCGCACATTACCCTACTCTTTGATCACCCAGACCTTCAGGCTCGCCGTGCAGTCGCCGTGCAGCTTGACGGTTACCGTGTACAGGCCGAGCTTCTTGATCGGCTCGCTGATCTCGATCTGACGCTTCTCGACGGCGAACCCGTCCGCCGCGAGCGCCGTTTCGATGTCCTGCGCGGAGACCGAGCCGTACAGCTCGTCTTCCACGCCGGCTTTCGCCGATATCGTGCACGAGTGCGCCGACAGTTTCGCGGCAAGCTCCTTCAGCGCCTCGACCTTCTTGCGCTCCTCTTCCTCGCGCTTCTTCTTCAGCCCTTCGATGATCTTCACGTTCTCCGGCGTCACCTTGACGGCGTACTTGTGCGGGAAGAGATAATTTCTCGCAAAGCCGTCGCTTACCTTGACGATATCGCCGCTTTTACCCAGTTTCTCGATCTCTTTTGTCAGTACAACTTCCATGGTATCCTCCGCTCCGTCACTCTGTGCCGGCTTGTTTATTGAGCCAGATACGGCATCAGCGCGATGTTCCGCGCAATTTTGATCGCGTTCGTCAGGTACCGCTGATGATACGCGCACGTCCCCGTGATCCGGCGCGGAATGATCTTACCGCGCTCGGTGACGAACTTTCTCAGTATCATCACCTGCTTGTAGTCTATCTCCGTCGCCTTTTCGACGCAAAAACGGCATTTCTTTTTCCGCACGAACTTCGCCCGCTCCTCGCGGCTCGGACGTTCCCTGAACTCCCCTCGTGGTGACGTTGCCTCTCTCATCGTTTTATCTCCTTTGCGTTGCTCTGTCTCCGTCCAAATCAGAACGGTATGTCGTCTTCCCCGCCGACGTCCTTCTTGTCTGCATCGTCAGCGAGCACATCATCGGGCACTTCGTCCATATCGGGAGCACCCCTCTCCGGAGCCCCTTTCCCGGCGCGGTCGAGGAACTGGACGTTGAGCGCGACCACCTCGACCGTGCTCCGTTTCTGTCCGTTCTGCTCCCACGACCTGCTCGCCAGCCGCCCCTCGACGAGCACCGACGACCCTTTTTTGAGATACTCCTTGCACCGCTCCGCGGCCTTTCCCCACACGACGACGCTGATAAAAAGCGTCTCTTCCTTGCGCTCCCCGGTCTTCGTCATGTAATACCGGTTGACCGCAAGGCCCAACGTCGCCACCGCGGCGCCGCCCGTCGTATGCCGCACCTCGGGGTCCCTGGTCAGGTTCCCCGCCAGAATGACTCTGTTCAGACTCGCCATAGGGCCCTCTACTTTACGGTTTCGGCTTCGGCCTTCGCTTCGGCAGGTTTCTCGATCCGCTCCTCGTCAAAGCTCTTCACCTTGGAGAAGCCCTTTCCTTCACGGTCGATGAACACATACCTGAGGATCGATTCGTTCAGGCGGAGTTTCGGGTTCAACCGGTTGATGGCGTCCCCGTTCGCGTAGAAATTGAACATGACAAAGACGCCGTCGACGCTGCGGCGGATCTTATGCTCGAGCCGGCGCTTCCCCATGCGGACGATCTCGTCGACTTTCCCTTTGTGTTTCGCGATATCCGCTTCGATATCGGCGATCAGCGCGTCAAGGTCTTCCTTCTTGACGTTCGGATCGAAGATGAACATCCCTTCGTAAGCCTTCAAACTGACACCTCCGTTTCGCGAGGCCGCGCCGCTTGCGGCGGCCCAGCCTTCATGTTTTCGGACCGCGCGGCGTATACGATCGCCGCACGGCACGCTTTCGCGTGAAACACCTTTACTCTAAACACACTGTTGTATCACAGCTATCGTCACTCTCTCAAGTCTTTTTTGGAGAGGATTTGTTGTACCTGTTCATCGCTTCGTGGATGCCGTCAGCAACGATGCAGGCAAGGGCTTCCGCCGCCGCCGGTATCACGTCGTCAAGCGCCTCTTCTTCATCGCGCGAGAACCTGCCCAGCACATACGCGGCCATATCGGCGCCGGCAACGCCGGGAGATCCGATCCCGATCCGGAGCCGGGCATAGGCGTCGGTCCCCAGCGATTCCTGGATTGACTTCAGCCCGTTATGGCCGCCCGCGCTCCCTCTGGTGCGCATGCGCAATTGCCCGAGCGGCAGCGCCACGTCATCGACCACGACGATCAGGTCATGCGCGCCGCAGCCGTGCCTCTCGGCGAGCTCCCTTACCGCTTCTCCGCTCAGGTTCATGTACGACTGCGGCTTGGCTAGCACCGCCGCCTCGCCGCCTATCTCGGCAGCGGCGGCCAGAACCTCGATCTTCTTATCGGCGCGGAACTGCGCGTCGTGCCTGCGCGCCAGCTCGTCGAGCACGCGAAAGCCGATATTGTGCCTCGTCCGTTTGTAGCGAATGCCCGGGTTCCCCAGGCCGACGATGATCTTCACGAAAGACGATCCTTACCGGACACAGAAACAGCCCGCTACTTCTTCTCCTGCTTCTCGGGCTTCTTCTCCGCCTTGTCCGCCTTCCCGGCGCCTTCCTCTTTCTTCTCCGCTTTCTTCTCGCCTTCGCCCGCCGCCTCTTCGCCCTCTTCCGCCTTCTTCTCCGTGATCACTTCCGGCTCCGCGGCTCCCGCTTCCTCCGCCGTCGACGCCACGATCTCGGCCGCAGGCGCGGAGCACGCGATCGCTGTCAGTTCGGGAGCGTTGATGATCCTGATATGACCGGTAACCGGTATGTCCTTGACATAGATAGCCTTGCCGATAGCGAGGCCCGTGATGTCGACCTCGATCTTATCGGGGATCTCCGTCGGCAAGCACTCCACCTCGAGGTCGCGCAGCACCATTTCGAGCACGCCGCCCTGCTGCGTCACACCGATCGCCTCGCCCAGCGCGACGACGGGCACCTTGATGCGGATCTTCTCGGTCAGCGATATCTCCTGAAAGTCGATGTGTATCAGCGACCCCGCGAGCGGCTCCCGCTGCACCTCCTTGAGGATCACGGTCTTGGACGCTTCCTTCTTGTCCTTGACACCTTCGATCTCGAGCTTGATGATGACGTTCTCACTGGCCGCTGCGTGCATCAGCCTGCGGAACTCGCGCTCGTTCACCTTGATCATCGTCGGCTTCTTGCCGTGCCCGTAGACGATGCCGGGGACGATGCCCTGGAAGCGCATGTCGTTGAGCTGTCCTCTGCGCTGCTCTTCGCGTGTCGATACTTTCATGTCTATCTGTGCCATGGGCCTGCTCTCCTTTCACTCACTTGTTTTTCTTATCACATTATATGAACAAAGAACTTACCGATTCGTTCTTATGGATCCGCTTGATAGCCTCGCCGAGAAGCTTCGCAACGGTCAGGACACGGATGCGCTTTTCTTCCGAGCGCTTGTCCCCAATCGGTATGCTGTCGGTAACGTTGAGCAGCTTGATCGGCGAGTTCTTCAGCCGCTCGAGCGCGAGGCCGACCAGGATCGGGTGGGTGATGTAACAGTAGATGTCCTTCGCGCCCTGCTGTTTCAGGGCGTGCGCCGCCTCGGTCACCGAGCCGGCGGTCGAGATGATGTCGTCGACGATGATGATGTTGCGGCCTTTCACGTCTCCCATGATGTTCATCACTTCGGCCTGCTTGGAGTCGACGCGCCGCTTGTCGACGACCGCCAGGTCTGCGGGGATGCGTTTCGCGAACGCGCGCGCCGACTTGATGCCGCCGACGTCTGGCGATACGACCGTTAGGGCGTCGAGTCCCATCTTCTGGATATCCTCGATGAACACCGGGGCGGCATACAGGTTGTCGACCGGGATGTCGAAGAACCCCTGTATCTGGTCGGTGTGCAGGTCCATGCACAGGACGCGGTCCGCGCCCGCGGCCGTGATAAGGTTCGCGACCAGCTTCGCCGTGATCGGGACGCGCGGCTGGTCTTTGCGGTCCTGACGCGCGTAGCCGTAGTAGGGGATCACCGCGGTGATACGCGACGCGGAGGCGCGCCTCAGCGCGTCGATGAGGATCAGGAGCTCCATCAGGTTATCGTTCGGCGGCGGGCAGGTCGGCTGGATCACGAAGACGTCCATGCCGCGCACGTTCTCCTGTATCTTCACGAACGTCTCGCCTTCGCTGAACTTCGTCACTTCCGCCTGGCCGACAGGGATATCGAGGACATCCCCGATCTTCTGCGCCAGGTCCGGGTTGGCGTTCCCGGTAAAGATCTTAAGCTCTTTCTTCATGGTGTGTATCCTCCCGCTTTTCGCCGCTGACTGGAGCGAGCTCGTCCTGACGCCAGTCTTCCGCACCTCGCCGCGATTCACCGCGATCTGTTTGCTCATGACATCATTCCTTCATTTTGATTATTTTCGCGGGCACACCCGCCACGACCGCATTCGCGGGGACGTTGTGATTCCGCGTGACGACAGCGCCCGCGCCCGTTACCGCCCCGCGGCCTATCGTGACAGGCGCAACGATGGTTGTATTCGAGCCGATCGACGCGCCGTCCTCGATCACCGTCTGGTGTTTGTTCCTGCCGTCATAGTTCGCCGTGATGGTCCCCGCGCCGATATTCACCCGCTCGCCGATGATCGCATCCCCGATGTATGACAGATGTTTCGCCTTCGACCGCGTCCCTATCTTCGATTTTTTCACCTCGACGAAATTACCGATCTCGGCGCCCGGCGCCAGCACCGCACCGTTGCGCAGGTGCGCGAACGGCCCCACGACGCACCCCTCACCGACAGTCGCGCCGTTCTCGATGACGGTGAACGGCTCAACGACCGTATCGGCGCCGATGACGACGTCACAGCCGATATACGTCGCCGAGGGATCGACTATCGTCACCCCCTCGCTCATATGCCGCAGCGCGATCCGCTCTTGGAGTATCTTCTCGGCCCGCGCAAGGTCCATACGGGTGTTGATCCCGAGTATCTCCCGCTGGTCTCTTGCAACGTAGCTGTCGACGGTCTGCTTCTGGTCGGTCAGCATCCCGACGATGTCGGTGAGATAATACTCTTTCTGCTTGTTGTTCCGATCAAGCTGTCCGAGCAGCGAAAAAAGCTCGCGCGCCGCGAAACAATAGGCGCCCGAATTGACCTCTTCGACCGCCTTCTCGACAAACGAGGCGTCTTTCTCCTCAACGATCCGGTGGACCTTGCCGTTCTGGTGACGGATGATCCGTCCGTAGCCGGTCGGGTCCTTGAAGATCGCCGTCAGTATCGTACACGCGAGGTTCCCTGACACATGCTTGTCGATCATCGCCCTGAGTGTCTCGACGGTTATCAGCGGCGCATCGCCGCAGAGCACCAGCGCATGCCCATCGCAGCCGGACATCTGCTGCGCAGCCTGCATGACCGCATGCCCGGTGCCGAGCTGCTCGGCCTGCAGCGCATATTCGACGCCATCGCCGATCTTCTGCTTAACGGTCTCGGCGTCGCGACCGACAACGACGATGATCCGCCCGATGCCCATGCTCCTCACGGCCCGGATCACGTGCACCACGGCCGGTATGCCCGACACCGTGTGGAGCACTTTCGGAAGGCGGGATTTCATCCGCACCCCCTGCCCCGCCGCCAAGATTATCGCTACTGTGTTTTTCATACGCTGACAGCCCTTGCCATCTGAGTCGAAGCGCTACCCGGCCAGGACTCGAACCTGGAAAAGCAGAACCAAAATCTGCTGTGTTACCAATTACACCACCGGGTAGTATCAGCAAAACTGCGGATAACGGCCCGTCTGCAGAGAAAAATCTGGCTGTGTCCTTCCGGCAACCGCAGACCGGACACAGCCAGCTCGTGTTGCGTTACGATTCCTGTATCTTCAGACTGTACGGATTACTCCGGGTGATCTTGCGTCCCGGTATGCGGCGACGGGTTCCGCACCTCAATCTCATATGCCTCGAGCACCTTCTTCTGTATGTAGTCTCGCATCTCGGCGTTTACAGGATGCGCGATGTCTCGATGCTCTTCCCGGCGACCTTCCTGGGTCTCCCATTGCACGACGCCGGCAAGGTCGGCGCCGCACTCGCCGCAGAATTTATTGCGCAGCGGGTTCTTCTTGCGGCAGGCCGGGCAGACTTCGGTCGATTTGACGGAGGGCATCGCTACGAATAGCCCTTTCTTGCCGTCGATCACTTTTAGGTCCCGGACAACGAACGCATCGTCGAAGGTGACCGTCACGAACGCCTTCAGCTTC
>JAKLEM010000036.1 GCA_022711655.1 Candidatus Auribacterota bacterium | reverse complement strand
TGGGGTACGCCAAAGACATGCGAGGTTTTTTGCTCTCGCACGCGGTGAAGCGGGATGCCGGAACGTTGAAGCTGCACCACCGTGATTATTATTACCGGCTCATACGCGAGATCGGGGATGTCGGTGAGCCTGCGGCCCCGCGGATAGATGTCGGCGCGCAGCCCGCCGGGTGGGCGGCGCAGGCGTGCTCCGGCGCCGAGAAGACGGGCAAGCCGCTGATCGGGATCTGCCCCGGCGGGGCTTTCGGCCCCGCAAAACGATGGCCGGCGGAGCGTTTCGGCGAGTTGGCGGCGCAGCTCAGCGAACGGTTCGGCGCCGGGATCGTCGTGTGCGGCGGAGAAAATGACGCGCCGCTGGCGGAACGGATCAGAGAGGCGTGCGGCGAACTGACCGATCTCACCGGCAGGACAGATCTCGTGCAGCTCGCGGCGGTCCTGGCGCGCTGCGACGTCGTCGTGGCGAACGACTCGGGCCCGATGCATGTCGCCTCTGCGGCCGGCGCGCCGGTGGTCGCGATATTCGGTTCGACCGATCCGCGCGTGACGTCGCCCGCCGGAGCGCACGTCATTGTCAGCAAGCAGTTGTCGTGCGCGCCGTGCCTGGAGCGGACCTGCGAGAAGGATTACGCCTGCCTGAAGGCGGTCACGGTTCGGGATGTGATGGATGCTGTTGAGAAAGTGTTGGCTGGGGCGAGTCAACGGGCGGCGCGGTAAATGTAAGTGAAACGTCCATGGAGGCAGGCGTGGAGTATGCATGTCAGCACCGCGACCCGGCGAGGAAAATCTCGCTCGGCGACAATGTTCGCTCGTCCCTCGCTTTTGCTCGGGATCCCATGCCCGCTCGCATTGTCAACGTGCTGCCATGAACACTCCACACCTGCCTCTTACAGGTGTGGTAACATATATCGTTTGAAACGGGGACAGTCCCCATTATCTATAGGTGATCTATGTGGTACGGAGCGTTGAAGGGAGGAGGGTCGGGGGTGATAAAGGGGATCGGGATCGATATCATCGAGGTCGAGCGCGTCGAGAAGGTGATCGAGCGGCACGGCGAACATTTTTATAGGCGGCTGTACACTGAGAGGGAGATCGCATACTGCAAGGAAAAGAAGAAGAATGCGCTTCTCCATTTTGCGGGGAGGTTCACCGCGAAAGAGGCGGCTTCGAAGGCGCTCGGGACCGGCATTGCGGGCGGTATCGCCTGGACCGATATCGAGATCCTCAACGAGCCGTCGGGAAAGCCGGTGATCGTCCTTTCAGGCAAGGCGAAGGAAGTATATGACGCCATTGGCGGGACAAAAATCCATGCTTCGATCTCGCATTCGAAGGGGTACGCGGCGAGCCAGGTCATTATCGAGGGGTAATGAAAGATATCTCGATCGTCATCGTCAATTGGAACACGGCGTCGCTCCTGCTCGACTGCCTCGAGTCGGTCTATGCTCATGCGGACGGGCTTGATCTCGAGGTCTTTGTCGTGGATAACGCATCGGCCGACGGAAGCGCGGCGGCGGTCAGGACGCTTTTCCCCAATGCGACGCTGATAGAGAATTGCGAGAACGCCGGTTTTGCGCGCGCCAACAACCTGGCGCTGAAGCGCTGCTCCGGCCGGTATGCCGTCCTCCTGAACAGCGACACGCGCCTGTTTTCCGGGACGCTCCGCGCCTTCGTCGACCTCATGGATCGCGAACGTGATGTCGCCGCGTGCTGCGGACAGCTCTACCACGGCGACGGGACGAAACAGAATTCGTTCAGCGTTTTCCCGTCGCTCGCTACAGAACTGCTCAACAAGAGCCTGCTGAAGATCCTTCTGCCGCGCTGGTATCCGGCAAAGTGGGGGAAATATGAGAAGCCCACCGACATCGATGCGGTGATCGGGGCATGCATGGCTGTCCGAATGTCGGCGTTAGGCGACGTCGGCTTATTTGACGAGGATTTTTTCTTTTTCTTCGAAGAGACAGATTGGTGCCGGCGCGCCCGCGCGAAGGGAAAGCGCATCGTTTTTGTGCCGTCAGCCCGGATAACGCATATCCAGGGGCAAAGCGTCTCCAGAGACCTGGTTAGCGCGTCGATCGAGTATTACCGGTCGCGGTATATCTATTTTCGCAAGCACGCCGGTATAGTCGTGCGAGGGGTGCTTCGTGCGGGGCTGATGATCCGCCTGCTCGCCGATATGCTCCTGAACGCGGCGGGGATACTGTGCACCGCCGGCCTGGCGTCCCGATACCGGAGCAAGTTCAGGATATTCTTCGGGATCATCCGATGGCACCTGCGGGGCTGTCCGTCGACTGACGGACTGCGCGAAGCGCGGGTCTCGTCGCCGTGCATCCAATTGCGCGGCGGTAAATGGCAGCTCTCCGTCTGCGTGATCACCTGTAACGAGGAGCGGAATATCGGCGCCTGTCTCGAGAGCGTCCGTTGGGCCGACGAGATCATCGTCCTCGATTCGGCCAGCACCGATAACACGGTCGACATCGCGCGGCGGCACACCGGCAAGGTCTTTCAGTCGGCGTGGGAAGGATTTTCCGCTAACAAGAATAAATGCATCGATCTGGCGGCGAACCCCTGGATCCTGGTGATCGACGCCGACGAGCGGGTGACGCCGGAGCTGAAGAACGAGATCTGCTCGCTGCCTGCCGGCGCCGACGGCTATTACGTCGCGCGGAAAAACTTCTTCCTGGGGAAGTGGATCAGGTTCTGCGGCTGGTATCCCGATTATTCGGTTCGGTTGTTCCGCGCGGGTGTTGGGCGTTTCGGCGAGCGGTCCGTGCACGAGGCGGTCAGGGTCGACGGGCGGGTCGAAAAACTGGCACAGCCGCTGCTGCATTACACCTACACGAGCGTTCCGCAGTTCGTCGCCCGTCTGAACCGCTACGCGGCGCTTGCGGCGCAGGAGCTGTACAAGAAGCGTCCGGCGGGCGGCGGGCCGGCCGCCCTCGGCGTCGTCGTGATGAACGCGCTGACGCGGCCGCTCTTTAATTTTATTAAGATGTACCTCTTGAAGCTCGGCGCGTGCGACGGGGTCTACGGTTTTATGATCTCGTTTTTCTATTCGTATTACGTGTTCATGAAGTACGCGCTGCTGTGGGAGATGGTTGCCAAACAGGAGACCGTGAAATAATGATGGCGAGCGGGCCGCGAAGGATACTGATCGTCAAACTCAAGAATATCGGCGACGTCCTGCTGACAGTCCCGGCTATCCGGGCGCTGCATGACCGCTATCCCGATGCGGCGATCGCGGCGCTGGTGAACGCGGGGACCGAGGAGATGCTTTCGGGGCTGCCGTACCTGTCGCGTGTTTTCACCTACGACCGGAAGCGGATAAAGGAGAAGAACTTTGTCGGCCGGTGCGCGGATGAGCTTCGTCTGATGCGCGACGTCCGGCGATTCGGCTGCGACCTTGCGATCGATTTCTCCGGCGGGGATCGAGGGGCGCTGTGCGTCGCCTTGTCCGGAGCCGCGGTGCGCGTCGGGTTCGCGAAGACGGGGCGGGGGATGCTCCTGCGCGACCGCTGTTTCACCCGCAGCGTGAAGCCCGACCACGGCAAGCACACCGTCGAATATCACCTCGACCTGATCCGGGCGATAGAAATCGAGCCGAAAGACACGGGCCTCGAGATAGCCGTGCCCGAAAGCGACCGCGCGGCCGTAGAAAAGGTGCTTGCCGATAAGAGGATCGATCGGAGAAAATATGTCGTGATACACCCGGCAAGCCGCTGGTTTTTCAAGTGCTGGCGCGCCGACGGCTTTGCCGCAGTGGCCGACCATATCCGTTCGCGTTACGGGCTGACGGTCGTCCTGACAGCCGCGCCGGACCGGCGCGAGCGGGAGATGGTCGATGCCGTCCTCTCTTGCGCGAAAGAGCGGCACGCCGACTGCGCGGGGCTTTTTTCGCTGAAACAGATCGCCGCGCTCCTCCGCGATTCGGTCCTCTTTTTGGGGATCGACAGCGCGCCGATGCATATCGCGCAGGCGGTCAGGACCCCAGTGATCGTCCTGTTCGGGCCGTCGGGCGTCCACAATTGGGGGCCGCGCGGAAAATTCGACAGGGTGATCTGCCGCAACTGGCCGTGCGTGCCCTGCGGCAAAGACGGGTGCAACGGCACGAAGAAGAGCCGATGCCTCGACGCGATAACTGCAGAGGAGGTCATCAAAGAGGTCGATGACTTCTTTGCGTTACGGGGAACTGTGACGGGGAACGGCAAGGGATAGGCGGAGGGCGTATGGCGAAAAAGTTCAAGAAGCACCGGTATTTCGTTCTCCGGCTGATCTTCCGCCTGATCAAGCTGTTCGATACACGGATCACGCTCGACGTCGATCCCGGCGGCATGGGGACGATCCTCGTCGTCAGTACGACGGCGATCGGCGACACGCTGCTGTCCACACCCGCCATCAGGGCGATCAAGAAACGGTATCCGAAGGCCCGTATCGCCGCCCTTGTCCACGAGAAGAGAAAAGAGATGCTGATCAACAACCCCTATATCGACGAGATCATTCCTTACGGGGGAAAATGGAAAGGCACCGTGGAGCTGATCACGACGCTTCGAGAGCGGGATTTCGACGCCGCGGTGATCCTGCACGCGAACGATCCCGATATCGTCCCGATCGTCTACCTTGCGAACATACCCGTCAGGATCGGGTGGCGTGAGAGCAGGTTCCACTTCCTGCTGTCGCATACGTCGCCGCGGTCTGCGGAGCCGGAACATCTTATCCGCCGCAGATTGAGGATCGCGGCGATCATCGGCGCGGCGCCCGACGGGGAGACGATGGACCTTGTCCCTACGAAGCACGAGATCGGCCTCGCCGAGAGATTCATCGTTGAGCGAGGCCTTGCCGTGAAAAAGCTCGTCGGCATCCACCCGTTCGGAAGCCACGGCTCGAAACAGTGGTCAAACCTTCCCGGGTTCCTTGCGGCCGCCCCCTCGCGCTTCCCCGAGCATGTCTTCCTGGTGCTCGGCGGGGAAAAGGAGATCGAGGCGGCGATCGAGATGGAGAAGAAGGTCGGGGGAACGCCGGAGAACGTCATTTTTGTCGCCGGCGATTTTTCGCTGAGGCAGTCCGCTGCGCTCATGACGCGCTGCGACTGTTTCGTCACGACGGACAGCGGGCCGATGCAGATGGCGCTGGCGCTCGGCGTGCCGGTGGTCGTCCTGGCGGGGCCGACGGATATGCGCCTGACCGGCCCTATCGACATGGAGAAGAACCGTATCATCCAGAAAGAGGTCTCCTGCCGGCCTTGTGCTATGAAGGAATGCGACGACGGGACGTGCATGGCGTCGATCGGGGCGGACGATGTCTTTACGGTGCTCGAGGAGATGCTCAGCGCACCGCAACCAAAGGGCGAATAGAATGGGCTACGCGATACTGCATACCGAGGCGTCGACCGGGTGGGGCGGACAGGAGAAGAGGATCCTGGACGAGATACTATATTTGCGAGAGAGGGGGCACCGGTTCTATCTGGCATGCCAGCCGGACAGCAAGATCCTCGTTGAGGCGCGGAAAAAAGGGGTCGAATGCCTTGCGGTGAAGATGCCCAATCCGGTCGCGCCGGCCGCGATCGCTGCGCTGCGGAGATTTATTTGCATAAATAAGATAGAGGTCGTCAACACGCACAGCTCGAAGGACAGCTGGCTTATCGGCTTTACCCGTTGTGTTACCCGGATCCCGCTGGTTGTCCGGACGCGCCACCTCTCGACCCCGGTGACCAACAAGTTCGTCTACACGCGCATGACCGATCATATCGTGACGACCGCCGAATCGATCAAGAGCGACCTGGTGAAGATCGGGATACCGCCGGGGAAGGCCTGCTCGATACCGACCGGCGTGAACCCCTCGCGGTTCGATCCGGAGAAGATCGATAGGGCGCGTGCCCGCGAACAGCTGGGCCTCGCTGACGGCGAGATCGCGGTCGGCAATATCGGCATCCTGAGAAGCTGGAAAGGCTTTCCCGATTTTCTCGAGGCCGCGCGGCGGATCGCTGATCGAAATATGGGGGTCAGGTTCTTTATCGCCGGCGACGGGCCGAGAAGAGAAGAGATCGAAGGCCTTATCTCGGAAAAGAACCTGGAGCGGGTGGTGACAATGCTCGGGTATCGCGAAGATACGCCGGAGATACTGGCGGCGCTCGACATCTTCCTGTTCACGTCGTACGCCAACGAGGGCGTTCCGCAGGCGGTCCTGCAGGCGCTGGCGATGGGGAAGGCGGTGGTAGGCACCGATATCGGCGGCGTGGCGGAGGCGGTTATCGACGGCAGGACCGGCTTCCTGGTCAGGCCGCGCGACGTGGACGGCATGACGTCGGGCGTGCGGAAGCTTGTTGAAGACGAGCCGCTGCTCAGGAGCTTCGGGGCGGCAGGCCGCGATCTGGTCTTGCGCAATTTTACGATCGCGCAGACGTGCGAGAGGATGCTGGAAGTGTATAGGAAAGGTTTGGCTGATAAGGGGCTGTAGAGGAAACCTTTAGGTTTCCCGGTGCCAAGGAGTTTTTTTCGGTGAAGATCGCGCTGGTCAGGGAGAAGGTGCACCGCTATGGCGGGGCGGAGAAGAACGTGGTGTTCCTTGCCGAAGGGCTTCTCAAGGCGGGACACGAGGTCCATATCTTCGCCGCTGCGTGGGACGATCCGGTCGCAGGGGCCGTCTACCACCGTGTCCTTTCGAAGACGTTCCTGCCGTTCCTGAAGCCGCTCGTTTTCGCGCGGCGGGTCGCGGCGGCCCTGGCGAAAGAGCGGCCCTGCCTGGTCTTCAGCTTTGAGCGGATCTTCTCGCCCGATGTCTACCGGGCCGGCGACGGCTGCCATATCGAATGGATGCGGCGTCTGGGCGGGGAACGCGGCCTTATCGGTAAGATACTGATCTGGCTCAGCCCCAAGCATCACGTCATCCTCTATCTCGAGCGGCGGCTGTTCGCCGACCCGAAGCTCCGGCATGTCGTCACCAACTCGCGGATGGTAAAAGATGAGATAATCAGGAACTACGGTGTTCCGGAGAATAGGATCACCGTCATTTACAACGGTGTCGAAAAGGTTCCCGGACCGGCTTCGCCGGAAACCAAGGCTGCTCTGCGCCGTGAGTTAGGTTTTGCCCCCGACGATTATCTGGTGCTGTTCGTCGGTTCGAATTTTGAGCGGAAGGGTTTGCGGTACCTGATAGAAGCGGTCAAGGCAGTCCCGCAGGCGAAGGTCATTGTCGTCGGCAAGGGGGATGAGAGGGCGTACCGGAAGATCGCGCAACGGAACGGCGTCGCCGGCAGGGTATTCTTTTTCGGTGCGCGAAAAGATGTCGACCGCTTTTACGCCGCCGCCGATATCTTTGTCCTCCCCACGCTGTACGACCCCTTCAGCAACGTGACCCTCGAGGCGATGAGCCACGGCCTGCCGGTCATCACGACGCCGGACAACGGGGCGGCGGAGGTTGTTCAAGGTGGGCAAGAGGGTGTCATCTCTCATCGTCTCGATATCGGTGCCGGTTTGAAGACTCTTTCTGATCGGGACGTCAATGAACAGATGGCGAAAAGAGCGGTCGTGAAAGCAACGCAGTTCGGTTCGCGATCGGTAATTGAAAAAACGCTCGCGCTTTTCTCTGTGGCTGATTCATAAAGCAAACGTAGCAGCATAGTAACGACTTCATTCTTACTTATAATTATTATTGACGCAGGGTTGTTTTGCTTCTAAAAAATTTCTAAAAAGCGTTTTGTGCCATTGCAAACCGAAAAGGAAAAGACGGAGGAAGTGAATGAGAAAGATGTTATGTGTATTGAGTGCTGTTATAGCGGTGATATGCTCCAGTACTTTGGCATATGGCATAACATATTCCGATGATTTCGAAACTTACCCTGTAGGCAATTCAATCTTTACTCAATGGGGCCCTGGTTGGTCCGGTCCCGGTGTTTGGACGCAGCGGAGCGGTGGTAGTGGTAGCGCTCCAACTTTCACATGCACTAGCACCGGTGGATCGCAAATGGGGCAGTACATCGGAGATGATAACGGTGATGCGGCATATAGAAATTTTGATGTGCAGCTTGGCAGTATTTCTTCTTTTACCGTGAAACTCAGGTTGGATGGGTTGGTGGGGATAAATGAGTACGGATCCTTTTTTACTGCGGATGATTCTAACAACCGGGGCATCGAGATCGGTTTTAGCTCCGGACCAGGGCTTGCGGAAATTGTCGCTCGAAGATCTGACGGGTCTCTTGCTAAAGTACTCTCGAACGTGAATACAGCTCAAACCTATACGGTTACCATTACAAATGTTAATTTTAGCGCAAAGACATATTCTGCGCAGGTTGACGCGGCAACGGTCTGGAATGACATACCTTTTTCTCAGACAAGCGGTCAGCCCAGTTACTTCTCTTATGCGGCAATGGGAGGGAATACTCAGGCACAAGCTTTCTATGTCGATGCGATAAATATCCAGGGATCCGCCGTTCCCGAACCCTCATCCGTCGCCTTTTTTGGCATTGGGCTTCTCGGGTTGGCCGGTGCGGGGTGGAGGAAGTTCCGGAAGGCGTAGTTTCTTGAAGGTGTGAGCGCAAAAGGGCAGACAGTTTGCTGTCTGCCCTTTTTGCTGAGGAGATGTTTGTTGACGTGCGAGCCGGGGCATCGTATACTATGTGATATAACAAGCAGGGGGGCTTATGAGAAAACTTATCGCTGTTGCTGTGATATCGATGTTCGTCTTTTCGGCGCTTACCGTCAAAGCGGAAATGGTAGAGCTCAAGGAGCACAATAAGTTTGAGCCGGCTGATATCGTGATCATACCGGTTGAAGCGGTCGGGACTTGCATCAATGTCCCGCACAAGGTCTTTATGGCAGGCTGTGTCATGGTTAATAACGCGATATATAAGAACGACAAGCGGTGTTATTACTGCGCGTCGGGCGATGAGCATCCGACGGGGATCAAGTGCGTACAGCAGCGGGGTGAGTAGCGCTCTCAGAACGTGAGAAACGAAAGCGGCCCGGGTTAGGACAACCCGGGCCGCTTTTTTTGTTTTCCCGGACCGCAGCCTAATCGATCGGCTTGCCGCAGCCGGGGCAGAAGACCTTTGTCCCTTTCGGGTATCCGATGACCTCGAACTGCTGGCCGCAGGTCGGGCATGTGTAGGATATGTTCTCTTTCGTGTCGGGACCGGCCTGCGTTGCGACAGGCATTGTTTCGGTGACCGGCTCGCCGGCGGCGGCAGGAGCGGCCGCCGCCCCGCCGGCTGTTTTCTCGGCAGGCGTCGTTGTCTTGAGGACGGGAGCGTTCGTGGTCTCCTGCGCAGGGCGGTTCATGTCGGTGCCGAGGCCCTGGAGGAACTGGCCGACCGAGTTGAGGATGCCGCCGGTCCCCTTGACCGCGTTCTCGCCGATCGCGCCGGCGTTTTTCCCGATATCCTGGCCCATGGTGTCTGCGGATTTGCCGATACTCTGGGCGGGTCCGTTCTCGCCGTGGGGGTGATCGTCATAGTCATCATGCGCGGCGGCGGGCCAGACGCACAGCAGCGAGGCCGCTATTATGGTGATTACTTTGGCTGGTGCGCGATACATGTATCCCTCCTATGCGATCGACCTGGCCGCTTTGAGCGCCGCGTCGTAATTCGGCTCCTGTTTGATCTCCGTAACCTGTTCGGTATAGATGACTTTGTTGTTCTTGTCGAGGACGACGATTGCCCGGCTCATGAGTCCCGCGATCGGCCCGTCGACGATCCTGACGCCGTAATCCTTTCCGAACGTCGAGCGCATCGTCGAGAGATTGACGACATGCGTCAGCCCTTCGCTTTCGCAGAACCTGCTTTGTGCGAACGGCAGGTCGGCCGATATCGTAATGACCACGGTATCCTTTAAATTCCCAGCCTCATCGTTGAACCGGCGGGCCGACGTGGCGCAGACCCCGGTATCGAGGCTCGGGACGATGTTCAGGACCTTCTTCTTGCCTGCGAAGTCCTTGAGAGATACGTCGGCAAGGTCTTTGCCGGTAAGAATGAAATCGGGCGCCTGCGACCCGACCGCCGGCAGACTGCCGCAGGTCTTTATCGGTGTTCCTCCGAGTTTGATAGTGGCCATAATGAGCTCCTTTCTATTTTTGGGCATGATAGCATAAAGCCGTGATGCCTGCCGACCATTTTTTACACCTAAATCATTTGACTTGCCGGTAGAAAAATATAAAATTATCCGTGCGCTGGAGCGCAAGATAACAAGATAAAAGGAGCCTATTTTCATGATAGAACGCTATACGCGTCCCCGGATGAAACAGGTCTGGTCGGACGAGAACCGGTTCGCCATCTGGCTGAAGATCGAGGTGCTGGCCTGCGAGGCCTGGGCGAAGCTCGGCAAGATACCCAAAAAGGCGCTAGCCGACATTCAGAAGAAGGCCCGTTTCGACATCAAGCGGATCGACGCGATAGAGCGCGAAACGCGCCACGACGTGATCGCATTCCTGACGTCGGTGGCCGAGTTCGTCGGCCCGTCATCGCGCTACATCCACTACGGACTGACCAGCTCAGACGTGGGCGACACGGCGCTGTCGGCGATGATGGCCGAGGCGGCGGACGTGATCGCCGAGGACATCGACAGGCTCCTCATAGCCGTCAAGGAGAAGGCCAAGAAATATAAGCATACCGTCATGATCGGCAGGACGCACGGCGTCCACGCCGAGCCGGTCACCTTCGGTCTCAAGATGGCGCTGATGTACGCGGAGCTGGTTCGATCGCGGGATCGGATCGCGCGAGCGAGAGAGGTGATCGCCGTCGGCAAGATCTCAGGCGCCGTCGGGACGCACGCCAACGTCGACCCTCGCGTCGAGAAATATGTCTGCGAGAAGCTCGGCCTGAAGCCGGCGCCGATATCGACCCAGGTCGTCCAGCGCGACCGCCACGCTGAATATATGGCGGAGCTGGCCGTCATCGCCTCGACGCTGGAGAAATATGCCCTCGAGGTCCGCGGCCTGCAGAAGACCGAGATCCTCGAGGCGGAAGAAGGGTTCGCGAAGGGGCAGAAGGGGTCGAGCGCGATGCCGCACAAGCGCAACCCGGTCGCCTGCGAGCGCGTCTGCGGCCTAGCCCGCGTAATACGCGGCAACGCGATGGTCGCCCTTGAGAACGTCGCACTGTGGCATGAGCGCGATATCTCGCACTCGTCGGCTGAGCGGGTGATCGTCCCCGACAGCACGATCCTCCTCGATTACATGCTGCATCTTATGACGGAGATCGTCGCCAACCTCAACGTCTATCCCGAGAATATGATGCGTAACCTGGAAAGCTCGCGCGGGCTGGTCTTCTCCCAGCGGGTCCTTCTCGAGCTCGCCCGGCGCGGCGTGACACGCGAAGATGCGTACAAAATAGTCCAGCGCTGCGCGATGAGCATCTGGAACACCGATCTCGATTTCAAAGCCGCGCTCCTGAAGGACCTGGAGCTGGCGAAGTACCTGTCCGCCGACGAGATCGCCGAGTGTTTCGACATTGAGTATCACCTCAAAGATGTGGACAGGACGTTCAAGGCTGTGGGTATACGGTAACGGGAACTGACCGATAATTATCACAGGAGAGCTATGAAGGCAAAGATCTACGTGACGTTAAAGAAGAGCGTTCTTGACCCGCAGGGGGTGACGGTGAAGCACGCCCTCGAGTCGCTCGGGTACAAGGGCGTCGAGGATGTCCGCCTCGGGAAGTATTTCGAGGTGACGCTCGAGACAAAAGACAAGAAGAAGGCCGCGAAGGAGATCGAGCAGATGTGCCACAAGCTGCTGGTCAACCCGGTTATCGAAGCCTTCAAGTACGACCTGGAGTGACCATGAAATTCGGCGTGATACGTTTTCCCGGCTCGAACTGCGATCAGGACTGCTACCACGTGCCGGCGGCGGTCCTCGGCGAGAAGGCCGAGTATATCTGGCACAAGGAAGAGAAGATCCACCACTACGACTGCATTATCGTCCCCGGCGGCTTCTCCTACGGCGATTACCTGCGGACCGGCGCGATCGCGCGCTTTTCGCCGGTGATGAAGTCGGTCGTCGAGTACGCGAAGGGGGGCGGGCTGGTGATCGGCATCTGCAACGGTTTCCAGATCCTCCTGGAATCGGGACTCCTGCCCGGCGCGATGCTCAGGAACCGGACGCTGAAGTTCGTCTGCAAGTACGTCGATATCCGTGTCGAGAACGTCGAGACGCCGTTCACCGGCGAGCTTTCGCACGGCGACGTCCTGCATATTCCGGTCGCGCACGGCGAGGGGAATTACTACTGCGACGCGCAGACGCTCGCGGATCTCAAGAAGCACAAGCAGATAGTCTTTACCTATTGCGACCGGTTCGGGAAGGTGACCGGCGAGGCGAACCCGAACGGGTCGCTCGACAATATCGCCGGGATATGCAACCGGAAAGGGAACGTCCTCGGCATGATGCCGCATCCCGAGCGGGCGAGCGAGACTTGCATGGGCTCGACCGACGGGCGCGCGATCTTCGAGTCGATACGCGCGGCGGTGAAAAACGGAACATTCAGGATGGCATGCACATGAGCGATATCAAGATCACTAAAGAGATAAT
>JAKLEM010000035.1 GCA_022711655.1 Candidatus Auribacterota bacterium | reverse complement strand
TCTTCAACAAAGGGACGCTGCTGTACGGGTTGAACCTCGCCAAAGACGAGGTGATCGAAAAAGGGTCCGTGATCATCTGCGAGGGACACCTCGACCTGATCGCCCTTTTTCAGGCGGGGATACGGAACGCATGCGCGTCGCAGGGGACGGCGTTCACCGCGACGCACGCGAAGCTGCTCAAGCGCTATGCCGAGAACGTCATCTGCGCATTCGACGGCGACAGCGCCGGCGAGGCGGCGACGCTGCGGAGCTGCGAGATATTTATCGCCGAAGGGCTCGCGGTGAAGATCGCCGTGATGCCGAAAGGGTTCGACCCCGATCTCCTGATCAGGGAGAAGGGGAAAGAGGGGTTCGAGCAGGTGGTGGCGGCGGCGCATGACCTGTTCGATTTCAAGCTGACACTGCTTAAAAAGAAGAGCGACGCTTCGACGCTGGCCGGCAAGACGCGCATAGCCGCGGAGATGATCTCGACGATCAACCAATTCCCGTCGGCCGTCGCGCGCAGCGAGAGCATCCGGAGACTGGCGGACGCGCTTGACGTCAAAGAAGACGCGCTGCTCCAGGAGCTGAAGAAAGGCCAGGAGCCGCGGAGGCAGGCCGCAAACGCCGGTGCAGGCGGTGAACAGCAGCAGCCGATGCCGCCGTGGGAGCGTGATTTTATCTCCCTGGCGCTTGAGGATCACCGGTTCATCGGCGCGATCGGGGCGATCTGCGAGCTGCGCGATTTTCAGGATGAGCGCGCGCGGCGGATACTGGGCTCGATGATGGCGTTGCGAGACGAGAACCGCCTCAACCACGCGAGCCTGGTGAACGGCCTCGATGATCCGGCGCTCAGAGACGCGGTTTCATCGCTGGCGTTCCGAGTGCCGGAGGGGGCGGACCGCGCGACGCTGTTCCGCGACTACCTGTTCGCGATCAGGCAGAAGAGCCTGACGCGGGACGTTTCGGCTCTGGCGAAACAGATCGCCGAGGCGGAACAAAAGAGGGCCGACCTTTCGCCGTTACTGGCGGAAGTCGAAGCGAAGAAAACGCTCCTGAACAACCTGAAGAAAGAAATTTCTCTCTTCAGTCAGACGTTTAAAGTCTGAATGTTTTTGTCCATCGAACGTCGGGTCAGCCGGCGGGCACAGCCCGCGCGGCGTCTCGTAAACTGAGAACGAAAGGTAGCTGGTATGGCGGCGAAGATCAAAGTACGCAGCATCCCGAAAAAGCACGGCGACAAGAAACACGATGCTCATGCCAAGCACGCGGGCAAGGCGAAGCCGTCCGCGAAGGCCGGGAACGACGAGCGCATCGATACCGCGGCGATTGAGAAGCGCCTGGGCAAAGAGCTCCGGAGCGTCAAGATCAAGGAGCTTATTTCGTTGAGCGGCGAAAAGGGGTACTTGACCTACGGCGATATCAACGACATCCTTCCCGAAGATATCGTCGCGGCAGAGGAGATCGATTCGATCCTGATGCTGCTCAAAGGGATGGATATCGAGATCATCGATTCGTCCGAGATCGAACGCAAGCGGCAGGAGAAAGCCGAGAAGCTTAAGCAGGAAAAAGCGGTCAAGGTGTCGCGCGTCGACATCCTCGACGATCCGGTCCGCATGTATCTCAAGCAAATGGGGCAGGTCCCGCTCCTGAGCCGCGAGGAGGAGGTGAATATCTCCAAACGCATCGAGACGGCGGAGACGCAGAATAGGCGGATCATTTTCCGCTTCGGCTTCATTTCCAAGGAGTTCACGCACCTTTCCAAGCGCCTCATCAGCGGCAAGGAACGCTTCGACAAGATCGTCCAGGAGAAAAAGGTAAAGAACAGGGACAGTTACGTCAAGACGCTTGCGAAGCTTTGCGCGCAGCTGCGCACGATCGACGCCGAGTGCGGCCGCCGCTGGAAGAAGACGCTTAACGCCAAGCTGAGCGAAGAGGCGAAGAAGAAGGCGTTCGATGAGCTCGAGAGGAGCCGCAACGACCTGTTGAAATGCCTGAGCAAGTTCTGTTTCAGGCAGAAAGCGATCGAGGATTTTTCGCGCAAGATAGACGCCCTCGGCATGCGCGTCGAGCAGATCGAGAACCGGATCAAGGAGCTCGATAGCGGCAAGAAGACAGCCAAGCTGGCCCTTCTGCTGAAGAACGAGCGGCGCAAGCTCAAGAGGATCGAGCTGGTGTCGCGCGTCCCGAGCGAAGAGTATATCACGCTCAATTCTCAGCTCAAGGACTGGATCGCGAAGGCGCACCAGGCGAAGTCGGAGATGGTCGAGGCGAACCTCCGGCTTGTCATCAGCATAGCGAAGAAATATACCAACAGGGGGCTCTCGTTCCTGGACCTGATCCAGGAGGGGAACCTCGGACTGATGAAGGCGGTCGACAAGTTCGAATACAAGCGCGGCTACAAGTTCAGCACCTACGCGACGTGGTGGATACGCCAGGCGATCACCCGCGCGATAGCCGACCAGGCCCGCACGATCCGCATACCGGTGCACATGATCGAGACGATAAATAAGCTGGTGCGCGCGTCGAAAAAGATCGTCCAGGACTCGGGGCGCGAGCCGTCGCCTGAAGAGCTCTCCGAGGAGATGGATATGCCTCTGGAGAAAGTGCGCGGGATCCTCAAGATAGCGCAGCACCCGATCTCGCTGCAGTCGCCGATCGGCGACGGGGAAGACAGCCATTTCGGCGACTTTATCGAGGACAAGGGGTCGGAGTCTCCGAGCGACGCGACGAGCTACACGCTGCTCAAAGAGCAGATGCAGGAGGTCCTCGATTCGCTGACGCCGCGGGAGAAGAAGGTGCTGATGCTGCGGTTCGGCATCAGCGACGGCACCCCGCGCACGCTCGAAGAGGTCGGCAAGGAATTCGACGTGACCCGCGAGCGCGTCCGCCAGATCGAGGCGAAGGCGCTGCGGAAGATGCGTCACCCGACCCGCCGGAGAAAACTGGTCGGGTTCCTTGAAATGACGGACAGCGATAATTAACGCCGGCAGCACGCCGGCCGAACGGGCCCATAGCTCAGTTGGTTAGAGCAGCTGACTCATAATCAGCGGGTCGATGGTTCAAGTCCATCTGGGCCCACCATTTTTCCTGATTCTCACACTACTGCGTATTCAGCAATGCGCCATGCGTTTTACATGTCTGTTCTCGCCGTGATCCTGTCGGCCTGCTCTTCGGCGCCGATCATCAAGGACGCGAATTACTACTATCAGAAAGGCGTCGGCCTTGCGGAGAACGATCACTTCGACGAAGCGATACAGTGCTTCTCAAAAGTGGTTAAGCTCGATCCCCGTCACGCGACGGCCCGCTACAATCTCGGCGTGATGTACGACGAGAAGATGATGCCGAAAGAGGCGGCGGCGGAATACCGCGCGGCGATCGGCCTCGATCCCCGGGCCTATGAGGCATGGTACAAGCTGGGCGTCATCCAGGTCCTGGAGGGCGACGACCGCGGCGCGATGGCCAGTTTCAGGGAGACGATCAGGATAGAGCCGCGGCATCAGGGAGCGCATTACAACCTCGCCGTCCTCTGCAGCGAACAGGGGCAGATCGACAAGGCGATCGAACATTACAAGGCGTCGGTCGACGCCAACCCGGAGAACTATCAGGCGCTGAACAACCTCGGCCTGCTGTACGAAAAGAAAGGGTACCCGCAGCTTGCCGTCGAATGTTTCAAAAAGTCCAAGCGGGCGCAGCCGGGGTCGTGCGAGGCGTACAACAATCTTGGCGTTATGTACGCCAAGAAGGGAAAATACGACGATGCGGCCCGCCAGTTCCAGCAGGCGGTCGAAATAGATCAAAAAAATGCTGACGGATATTACAATCTTGCGTATATTTATAAGGATCACGTCCGGGATTACACAAAGGCGCGCAAGGCGATCGTCGCTTTCTTGAAGCTCCGGCCCGATTCTCCCAAGGCGGCAGAGATGAAAGCCGCGATGAGGGATATCGACCGCACGCTCGCGCAGGCGGGCCGAGACCTGCATGCGCAGAAAAGCGAGGCGATCCTGAAGGACGTGGCGCGGTTCATTGAAAGCGTTAACGGTAAGAATTTCATCGATTTCTACGATCTGCAGCCGGAAGAGATGCGCGCGCACATCCCGAAAGAGCAGTGGCAGCGGGATATGACGGACCTATCGGACGAGCGGCTTGAGAACCAGCGGCGGTCGCTGCTCGAGCTTCTCGGCTTCTACGACATCAGCGGCTACCGGGTTTCCCGGATCGAGATGGTGTCGGGCTCGAAAGCGAAGGTGACGATCGCGGTGGCGTACCCGTCCGACCGCGGGGGAGTCGAGTTGCGAGAAAAGACGACCTACTGGGACGAGTATAACGGGCGGTGGGCCCCTTCCCAATTCATCAGCCGCGTGAAGATGAACTGGGAGGCGGCGAAAGAGCAGATCGAACGCGCGGGCGATTAACTCAGTGGCTAGAGTACTACCTTCACACGGTAGGAGTCACAGGTTCAAATCCTGTATCGCCCACCATATTTGAGACCGTAGTATCGGCAGGCAAACGAAAGGGAATGGCATGCTTGAAGATCTCAGGATTCTGATCTTGATTCAGGAAAAGGATGTCAAGATACGCGACATCGAACGGCGGAAGGTCGAACAGCCGCGCTATTTTGAGGAGCTGAAGCAGGGGTTTGCGCTCAAGCAGAAGAACCTTGAGACGCTCAAGGAACAGCTCAAGAAATGCGAGGCGGAGCGAAAGACGCTCGAGTTGGACGTCGAGGCGAAACAGGCCTCCGCCCAGAAGTACGAAGGACAGTTGTTCCAGGTGAAGACGAATGTCGAGTACAAGGCGCTCGAGAACGAGATAAAGAACATCAAGCAGGAGGCGCGCAACGTCGAGGACCGGATCATCGAGGCGATGGAGAAGGTCGAGGCGGTGCGAAAGAAGATCGCCGACGAGGAAAAGTATCTTGCGGGGGAGAAGGATAAGGTCCTTATTGAGGAACAGCGATGCAAGGACGAGCTCGTCAAGGAGGAGCGCGTCCTCGAGGAGCTGCGCGCCCAGCGTCAGGAGCTCGCCGGGAAGGTGGGGCGCGATGCCTACGAAAGATACACGCTGCTGTTTGAGAACAAGGATGACGCCGCTGTCGTCCCGATACTGCACGGCGCCTGTAACGGATGTCTTATGCAGTTGACGGCCCAGGTGATCAACGAGGTCAAGCGTTCGACCGAGCTGGTGATCTGCGAGAACTGCGCGCGCATCCTCTACTACTCCGCGGGAAAATAGGCGCTTCAGGCGCTGCGATTCTTTGAGATTGTTATTTGCAAGCCGGCCGGGAGGTCGCTCGCCGGATCCGTTCGGCGGGAGGAAAGTCCGAACTCCTCAGGGCAGGATGGCCGCTAACGGCGGCCCCGCGCGAGCGGGGGAAAGTGCCACAGAAAACAAACAGCTTCGCGCAAGCGGAGCAATGGTGAAAAGGCGAGGTAAGAGCTCACCGCTCCGGCGGCAACGTCGGAGGCATGGTAAACCCCATCCGGAGCAAGACCAAATAGGAGGCGATGCGGCTGCCCGCCGCGCTCGAGCCTCGGGTAGGGTCGCTACATCTTCGCGGCAACGCGGAGAGCAGAGAAATGACCTCTGTCCGCGGTCGTTACGGCCGCGGAAACAGAATTCGGCTTACAGGCCGGCTTGCGTTTTTGCTTGACGAAATATACCGGTGCGTTTAAACTGCGTGGAAATCGAAGGGGGATTATCTATGGCAAAGAACATCATGTGTTTGTTCGCGGTATGTGTTATGGCGGCGTTGATCGGTGGTTGCGGCGTGAAGATGAAAGATACCGACGTCAGTAACAACTATGTGAACTATCATACCAAGCAGACCCTGACCGACGTGCACGCCATCGCTCTCGACGGCGAGCAGGGGGAGATACCAAAAGGCGAAGAGGATTTCTCCCGGTAAGCGGCTCGCGCCATCATCAGCATCCTGAAGCCCATCACATCTCCTGTGATGGGCTTCTTTTTTTCTCTTCCGGTCTTTTCCTGTATGACTGAAATTTATCCGTAGCGCTCACCATGTCTAGCTCACTCGACGCAGTCTTTCTGCTCGAAAAATTATCATGCGATGCTCAGCGGGCGGCAGGGCGACACTCTCGCAGCATCGCTCGGGTCCCTCCATCGGCAAGCCGGCACATCGAAGATTTGCGGATCAGCTCCCGCATGGTGCGCCCCCCGCTCGGCGAGGATTTCTGCGCGCCGGCTTTCAGCCGTCGACCAAACGCAGAAATTCTCAGCGTGCTGCATGAATGTCGCCCTGCCGCCCGCTGAAATGGTTACCAGCCCAAAGCATTTTCCCTGCATTTTCCCTTGACAGAAAATGGGTGGTGGAGTATCGTTATACCAAAGTGGTGGATTGTGGGGGGGCGTGGAAAATCGCCACACGGAGCGGATATGTTTTACGGCGAATACAATCACACGGTCGACGATAAAGGGCGCGTATTTATCCCGTCGCGTTTTCGCCAGACATCGGGAGGCAAGCAGATCAAGAAGCTGTACGTGACGCGCGGGCTAGAGAAGTGCCTGTTCGTGTACGCCGAGCAGGAGTGGCAGTCGATTACGCAGAAGTTTAAGGATATGTCGATTTCTAAAGTCAATTTGCGCACGTTTGCCCGGCTGTTCTTTTCGGGCGCGTGCGAGACGCCGTGCGACAAGCAGGGCAGGATCAACATACCGAATAATCTATTGCAGTACGGTGGTATCTCGAAAGACGTCGTGATCATCGGCGTGTCGAACCATTTCGAGATATGGGATACGAAGATGTGGAACACCTTCTCGGCCGACTCGATCGGCAGCTATGAGAAGCTTGCCGAAGAGTTGGTGAACCTGGGCATCTGATGCCCGAGAGGCCGCGACCGGCGGTCTCTCAAGAAAAGGAGGCCTGTATGAAGTCTTTGCAGCACGGAGTGCTCGAAGGGCTTGTTTCGTACAGCGAAGAGGTGAAACACTCGTGCAAGTCGTACGGCTATTCAGGGGCGATGAGAAAGGGCCTCCTGAAAGGCGAGCAGGTACGGGGTATGCTCGAACTGAGCGCGGTGCCGGATCATCTCATAGAAGAGATCAGGCGTGTCAGGTCGCTGAACGGCAACATGTCGCGGCTGGGGTACGACCCGCTGATACTGAAATTCTACCGGTCCGAGACGAAGTCGCGGACGGTGTTCGATAACTGACGGACAGGCATACGGATGAGAGAGATGCTCACGGTGGACTATCACAGGCCAGTATTGCTGAACGAGGCGGTCTCGCACTTGCGGCTGAAGGACGGCTGCATTGCCGTCGACTGCAACGTCGGCACCGGCGGACATTCGGAGGCGGTACTTGCGTCGATCGTCCCTCACGGGCGGCTGATCGGTATCGATCTCGACGCCGAAGCGCTCGCCTCCGCGCGTGCGCGGCTGACGCATTACGAAGGAAAGTTCATGCTCGCGCGCGCGAACTTCCGGCGGATCGATGAGGTCGTATCCGGGGCGCTGTTCGATCAGGTCGACGCGATCCTCTTCGACCTCGGCGTATCGTCTCTGCAGTTGGAGAGCGGGGTCCGCGGCTTTTCGTTCAAGCACGACGCGCCGCTTGACATGCGCATGGACAAGGACGCGCGGCTGACGGCATACGACATCGTCAACAAGTTCTCGAAGGATGAGCTGACGCGGATCTTTCGCGAGTACGGGGAGTGCGACCATGCGCGGTCGCTGGCGCAATCGATCGAGCGGGCCCGGCTGTCGCAGCCGATCAGGACGACCTATGAGCTGATGGACGTCCTCCGTATCCGCCGCGAACGGCGCGCGCATGAGCGCATCCATCCCGCGACCCAGGTCTTTCAGGCGCTGCGCATCGCGGTGAACGACGAGATGGGGGCGCTCGAAGAGGCGCTTCCCAAGGCGGTCAACCTCCTGAAACCCGGCGGGCGTATCGCGGTCATTTCGTTCCATTCGCTCGAGGACCGGATCGTGAAGAAGACGTTCGAATATTTTGCGAAACAATGCGTGTGTCCGCCGGATTTTCCGATCTGTGTGTGCGACAAGAAGCCGGCGCTGTCGGTGCTCACGAAAAAGCCGATCGTCGCCGGGCCTGATGAAATGGCAGATAACCCCCGTGCGCGCAGCGCCAAGCTGCGCGTGGCGGAAAAGATACTGTAACTCTCTACGGAAGGAGCGGACGGCTATGGCACGACAGAAAAACAGCGGCGGCAAGCATGCGAACGGCGGGTTCGTGAAGAACTTAACCCTGTTCGCCGTCATCGGCGTGACGGTGGCGCTGGCCTATCTCTGGCAGCACACGCAGATAATCAGGACGGGGTACATCATCCGCGACAAAGAGAAGCGGCTTGCCGTGCTCAAGAAAGAGAACCAGTGCCTGCGGTTGCGCATCTGCCAGCTGAAGTCTCCCCGGCACATCGAGCAGATGATCGCGCAGAAGGACTTGCGGCTGGCAAGTACGAAAAACTGGCAGTACGTTTACCTGCAGACGGCCGGCGCGCCGTCGGCCGCCGCGCCGTCTCTCGTCGCGGCGAAAGGCGCATCGCAGCCGGGGAAGCAGGTCAAGAAAGTTTCGCTGCATCAGCCGAAAGATGCGCCTGCCGCCCGCGGAGAAGGCTGATCGCGGACGCCGGCGGGGCCGGCGGATTTTTTCTGAAAGACCGATCCTGAATTGACGCGGGGAATGGTGCGCCGAAGAGGCGCAGCCGCCCGCCGAAGGGATTTCATGATATACGACGGGGCTCAACGCCGCATCCGCATTGTCTTCTTGCTCCTCTTTTGTATCCTCTCTGCGCTCATCGTCCGCCTGTCGTACCTGCAATATGTCCTCAGGGACGCCTTCGTGTCGAAGGCGGATAACCAGCATAAGATGACCCTTGTGCTCGAGCCGAAACGCGGCGAGATCTACGACACCAAAGGCCGCGTCCTGGCGCTCAGCGTGCCGACCAGGTCGCTGTTCGCCGTCCCGGGCGACATCGACTCTCCTTTTAAAGTGGTGGAGGCGCTGTCGGGACCGCTGGGCATCGAGAAAGGGGAACTGTTCCGCAAGATCACCCAGCAGAAGACGTTCGTCTATCTGAAGCGGAAGGTCGACCGCGAACTGGCCCAGGAGATCGACAAGCTCAAGCTCAAGGGCGTCTATTCGCATGAGGACACCAAGCGCTTCTATCCGAAAGGTGAGCTGCTCGCCAATATCATCGGTGTCGTGAACATCGACGACGACGGCCTCGAGGGTGTCGAGCTCTTCTGTAACCGGTATCTCAAGGGGACCCGCGGGGTGCGCCTCTCGGAGAAGGATGCCGCAGGGCGCGAGATCATACCGCTGCGCTTCCAGGAGGTGCCGCCGATCGACGGCAACAATATCCATCTGACCATCGACGAGGTCGTCCAGCACATCGCCGAAAAAGAGCTGGACGCCGCATATGCGGCCTTCCATCCGAAGAACGCTTCGGCTATTGTGATGGATGTCAGGACCGGCGACATCCTGGCGATCGCGAACCGGCCAACGTTCGACCCGAATAACGTCAACGCCGCTCCGCCCGAAAACCGCCGTAATTACGCGGTCACCGATTTCTTCGAGCCGGGGTCGACGTTCAAGACGATCACCGGCGCCGCGGCGCTCAACGAGGGGGCGGTGCGCCTCACAGACACGTTCTTCTGTGAGAACGGTTCGTGGAAGGTTCCGGGCAAGATCCTGCACGACTCTCACGGGTACGGGACGCTGACCTTCAAGGAGATCATCGAGAAGTCGAGCAATATCGGCATTTGCAAGGTCGCCGCGCGCCTAGGCGCCGCCAAGCTCTCTAAGTACATCCGGGATTTCGGTTACGGCGCGTTGACGGGGATCACGCTTCCGGGAGAGGTCTGCGGTATCCTGCGGCCTGTCCAGCGCTGGTCGAAGATGTCGATGACCGCGATACCTATGGGTCAGGAGCTTACCGTGACGCCGATACAGATGGTGCGCGCCTATGCCGCGATCGCCAACGGCGGTATCCTGCTCAAGCCGCGTTTTATCAAGTCGATCGTCACTGCCCAGGGCGAACTGGTAAAGGAATACAAGCCTGAGCCGGTCCGGCGGGTCGTTTCCGAGAAAGCGACCAGAGAACTTATTGCCGCGCTGAAAGGTGTCGTCGGGGAAGGCGGGACCGCGAAGCGGGCGAGCATCGACGGCTATGAGGTCGCCGGCAAGACGGGAACCGCGCAGAAGGTCGGCCCCGACGGCCGTTTTTCGCACACTCTCTATTTTGCGTCGTTTATCGGTTTTGTGCCTGCGGATAACCCGCGGGTCGTGATCATGGTATGTCTGAACGAGCCGCGGCCGCAGTATTACGGCGGCGTCGTCGCCGCGCCGGCGTTCAGCGAGATCGCCCGCGGCGTCCTGAAGTATCTCGACGTCCAGCCGACGGCGCAGCCGGCGGAGACGAAGTTGACGAAGAACGATTGACGCGGTGCTTGATCGCCTGTGATATGGGATAGAGAATGAACGGTTTTCAAGGAATCAAAGGAAAAAAGGGTACGTATGGTTTTGCAAGACCTCGTCCACGGTCTGGACACGGTCACTGCTGCGGGGAGAACTGATATCGAGATCACGGGGATATCGGTCGATTCCCGGCGGATCTCCCCAGGGGAACTCTTTTGCGCTGTCCGGGGCAGCGCGGCAGACGGCCGCTCCTTCATCAACGATGCCATATCCCGCGGCGCCGCCGCGGTGCTCACCGATGACCGGTCGATAGAGACCGTGCAATGTCCGCATATTGTCGTTTCCGATATGAAGGCGGCACTCATCGCTGTCGGCCACCGCTATTACGGCGATCCGTCGCGCGCGCTCACCGCGGTGGGGATCACCGGCACAAACGGCAAGACGACGACCGCGTTCCTTATCAGAGCCTTTTTCGAGGCCGCCGGGAAACCCTGCGGGCTGATCGGCACGGTCGGCTACTATATCGGGCAGAAACAGTACCCCGCTCCCAATACGACTCCCGGCCCGATCGATATCGCCCGGCTCCTTGCCGAGTTTCGCGACGCAGGAGCCGGCGCGGCGGTGATGGAAGTTTCAAGCCATGCGCTCGACCAGAAGCGCGCCGACGGCGTCGCTTTCGACGTCGCCGTATTCACGAATCTGACCAGGGACCACCTCGATTATCATAAAGACATACCGCATTACTTCGCGGCCAAGGCGCGGCTGTTCTCCCTGCTTAACGGCTCTCCGAAGGAACACAAGGCCGCGGTCATCAACATTGACGACCCGTACAGCAAAGCGCTCGGCCCGCATATCGCGACCAGGACGATCACCTATGGTTTTGGCGCCGGCGCCGACGTTCGCGCGACGGGATGTTCGTGCAGAGCTGATGGCTCGGTGTTCGATCTGGAAGCCGGCGGCAGGACATTCCGCATAACGACGCACCTGATCGGCCGGTTCAACGTCTCGAACATCCTTGCGGCGGTCGCGGCGGGGTGTGGCGCCGGCCTGTCACTGGATGCGATGGCCGCCGCGGCCGCCTCGTTCATGCCCCCGCCGGGGAGGATGCAGTTTGTGCGGTGTTGTCCGCCGGATGTCACCGTCATCGTCGACTACGCTCATACCGACGATGCGCTTAAGAATGTCCTGACGACGGTGCGCGGCGTGACCGCCGGCAGGCTGATCCTTGTCTTCGGCTGCGGCGGCGACAGGGACCGGACCAAACGTCCCCTGATGGGACGTATCGCCTCAGAGCTGTCGGATCTAGCGATCGTAACCAGCGATAATCCGAGAAGCGAAGATCCTCGATCGATCATACAGGATATCATGAAGGGGATCCCGCAGGAGTCGCGGACGAAGATGCGCGAGATCCCGGACAGAAAGGCCGCGATCTGCCACGCGCTCGATGCCTCCCGGGCGGGAGACGTCATCATTATTGCGGGCAAGGGGCATGAAGACTACCAGATCGCCGGCGATACTGTACAGCACTTCAGCGATGCCGAAGAGGTTCGCGGCTATTACGCGGCACGCGGAGACATTACGGCCATCGCGAAGGCCCCGCGCACGGAGGGACGGTAATGAATAAGCTGACCGTACGGGATATTCTTGAAGCCGTCGGCGGACGTCTTGTTTCGGGGGATCCCTCCGCGGCGGTCGCTTCGCTGTCGACCGATACACGTACGATCAGAGAGGGCGAGCTGTTCGTGCCGATCTCAGGAAAGAATTTCGACGGCCATGATTTTATCGATACGGCGATCTCGCGGGGCGCTTCCGGTTTCTTCTGCGGCAGGGGATGGGTTGGCGCCCGCGCTTTCCCTCCCGGAATGGTCATCGTCGAAGTCGACGACACGCTGGCGGCCTACGGCGACGTCGCCAGGCGTTTCAGGCTTGGATTCCAAGGCCTGACGGTGATCGCGGTCACGGGCAGCAACGGGAAGACGACGACGAAGGATATGATCGCTCGTGTCATGGAAGGGAAGCGGCGGGTGCACAAGACGGCGGGGACGCTGAACAATTTCGTGGGGTTGCCGCGCATGATGCTGCAGCTGACGGAAGGTACGGATGTGGCGGTCCTCGAGCTGGGGATGAGCGCGCTGGGCGAGATCGACCGCCTGAGCCGAGCGGCCGTTCCCGATATAGCCGTCATCACGAATATCGGTTATTCGCATATCGAATTCCTGGGGAGCATCGAGAATGTCGCTCGGGGGAAGGCGGAGATCCTGAACGGGCTCAAGCCGAACGGAACGGTCGTCCTGAACGCCGACGACCGGTTCTCGCAACAGATCGCCGCGCAGGCGGAGGGGCGGCGCATCGTTACCTTCGGGCTGCAATCGGCGGCTGATTATCACGCGTCGGCGATCACTATGGGGGCGCATGATATCTCGTTCGATATGGCAGTGCGGGGAGAAGATGACCGCTGCCGGGTGACGGCGCCGGTGATCGGCCATCATAACGTGTATAACATCCTCGCGACCGCCGCCGCCTGCCATGCGGCGGGGTTGAGCATCCCCGAGATCGCGGCGGGGATCGCCGGACTCAAGCTGCCTTCGATGCGGCTCGAGGTCTCCTCTGCGGGCGGGGTCGCGATCATCAACGATGCGTACAACGCGAACCCGAGCTCGCTGCGGGCCGGGCTTGACACCCTCACGCATATGCCGTGCCCCGGCGTGAAGGTGTTCGTCCTCGGCGATATGCTCGAGCTCGGCGATTTCAGCGCCAAGGCGCACGCCAATGCGGGCCGGGCCGTGGCGCATACGGATATCATGTTGTTCGTGACGGTCGGCGCGCAGGCGGCTCTCGCCGCCGAAGCGGCGCGCCGGGCGGGAAGAAAGGACCTTGAGGTCGTGTCATGCGAAACAAAACAGGAGGTCGTCGATCTCCTCGGCGCGCGATTGCGCGGCGGGGACATGCTCATGGTCAAGGGGTCCCGCGGCAATAAGCTTGAAGAGGTCGTGACGGCGTTGTCACGGAAGCTCTCCGGGGCGGGCGCCGGCACGGAGAAGCCGGCAAAAGAGTAACTCACTAAGGCGGAGCGTCGCTATGCTGTATTACCTGATCTATCCGTTGCACAAGTTTTTTTTCGGGTTCAACGTCATCAAGTACATCACCGTACGGTCGTCGTTCGCCATGGTGACGTCCCTGGCGATATCGGTCCTGCTCGGCCCGTGGGTGATCAGGAAGCTGTACGGCCTGAAGATCGGCCAGGAGATACGCAAAGAGGAATGCCTTCCGCTGTACGCGCTGCACAAGACCAAGGAGGGGACGCCCACGATGGGCGGGATCCTGGTCCTTTTCAGCGTCATCGTTTCAACGCTGCTCTGGTCGGAGTTCCTGAACATGAACATATTCCTCGCCCTGTTCTCGCTCGTATGGCTCGGCGCGATCGGCTTCTGGGACGATCTCATGAAGATCAAGAAGAAGCGCTCGCTCGGGCTGACTGCGCGGATGAAGCTGCTTCTCCAGATCATTCTCACGGTGATCATCGCCGCGGTGCTGTATTTCGACCCCAGGATGCAGCAGTACGCGACGAAGCTCACGATGCCGTTCTTCAAGGAGTACGTCGTCGACATCGGCCCGTTCTTTATCCTGTTCCTGTTCCTGGTCCTGGTCGGCAGTTCTAACGCGGTCAACCTCACCGACGGCCTCGACGGCCTTGCCGCCGGCTGTATCGTCGTCTCGGCGCTGTCGCTCGGCGTCATGAGCTATGTGATCGGCAACGTCAATTTCGCGCGGTACCTTCAGCTGCTGTACGTGCCCGGCTGCGGTGAGCTCGCGATCTTCTGCGCCAGCATCGTAGGGGCGTCGCTCGGTTTCCTCTGGTACAACAGCTA
>JAKLEM010000034.1 GCA_022711655.1 Candidatus Auribacterota bacterium | reverse complement strand
AAAAGCAGTCCCGTAGATCCGCTGCAGCATCTTGTTCTTCTCGCTGCCGCGCCAGTAGGCGCCGGCGATGCTGAGGACCTTGTAATGCCCGATGCGGCCTGTCGACGTGACGTGCGGCCCGCGGCACAGGTCGACAAAATCGCCGTTGCCGTACAGCGACACCTTCTCGTCGGGAATATCGGAGATCAGCTCGACCTTATAGTCCTCGCCGCGCTTCGCAAAAAAATCGATGGCGTCTTTCCGGGACATCTCGGTGCGGACGAACGGGATATCGGCTTCGACGATCCGGTCCATCTCCGCTTCGATCCTGGCGATGTCGTCGGGAGTGAACGGATTCTTGACGTCGAAGTCGTAGTAGAAACCGTCCTGGATCGACGGTCCGATCGCCAGCTTGGCGTCCGGGAAAAGCCGCTTCACGGCGCACGCCATGACGTGCGATGCGCTGTGCCGGTATGTATCTAGATCAAATGTTTCTTTACTCATAACCATAACCTGATATCGGTGAAATCCGAAACGGCGAAGAACGGGTTGGCTGCAAGGCGCCCGCCAGCGACCGAGGAGGCGTACTGGTAAGTACGCCGCACGAAGGGAGCGGAGGCGGGCAACGCCCCCATGCGGGGGCTGGTCCGCAAATCTTACGATTTGCCGGCTTGCAGCAGACGGCCCGTTATCCGCCGTTTCGTAACATGGTGGGCGTAAGTGGACTTGAACCACTGACCTCCTGCGTGTCGAGCAGGCGCTCTAGCCAGCTGAGCTATACGCCCCAACATGATCAATGAAAACCTTCAAAACTGCTTCCTGGACCGCGAATTAACGGCCGTGCGAATAGTCCTTGCCGCTGAGCGACTCGGACGACGTGCCGTGCATGTCTTCCTTGTTGACTTTCTGAATGCTCTGCGCGATATCCTTGCTCTGCTGGATATTGTTCTCCTGCTGAGCGGTCGGCTGCTGAGTCGCGCATCCGGCGCACAAAACAACGACGGCGAAAAAGCTCGCCATGCATCCCATGAAACGAATCATAACAAACCTCCTTTAGTTAGGGTTTTGTTACTATTCCTTCCCTTGTTTCACTTCCTTGTACAAATCTATGTCAGGGTACGCTGTCTTGCACTCGCCGCACTTCGCCGAGATCTTCTCGTCGTCGGTCTTGCCGTCGATCTTCATCCAGGTGCTCTTGCCGCATTTCTGACAATAATACCTCAAAGAATAGCTCACTTCAACCTCCTTTTATACTGCCGGGAGCCGGAATCGAACCGGCACGGAGTTGAGCTCCGAGGGATTTTAAGTCCCTTGCGTCTACCAATTCCGCCATCCCGGCGCATTCCGCAACGCGCAATTCGCAAGCCGCACACCGTTACGGTCCGGGCAGCGTCTTAGCGCCACACCTTACGTTATTGGAGGCGGCACCCGGATTTGAACCGGGGATAAAGGTTTTGCAGACCTCTGCCTTACCACTTGGCTATGCCGCCTTAATAAATATCAATTGAGACGTGGGAAATTATCAAATAAACACTCTTCAGTCAAGCAAATAGGAACAAAAGTCAGCGAGCAAGTGTCTGTGTCAGCATCGCGCCCCAAACACTTGCCGGCTGACTTTCTCAATGGTGGTCAGCGAGTATTTTCTTCCAGCTCCGCGAGAAAACCGAGCGCGCCGGCATCGTACGGGTTCCGGGACAGCCCCTGCTTCAATGCCGCCATCGCCTCTGATGTCTTGCCTGACCGCGCAAGGATGACCGCACGATTAAAGTCAGTCCGGGCGAAACCCGGAGCGATGCGGTCAACGCCCCGGTACGCCTCTAGGGCAAGATCAGTCTGGCCGGCCTGATCGTAGGCGAACGCCAGCTTGTACCGAACGTCGCATGCATACGGCACCAAAGACAAACCCCGCTCATACTGTGAGATAGTCTCTCGCCAATCCCCTTTCAGCCGCGCCTTTGCCCCCTCTCCGAAACAGACCTGCGCAACCGCCGGGGCGATGACATACAGCCAACCGCAGGCGAAGATAACCGCCACAAACCCGCATCCCAATATATTCTGTATTATCCGCCTCTCAGCAAAGATACGAAGAGCCCGGGAGTCCCTTCCCACGCAACCCGACGCTACAATACCGGCCGACAGCCAGAACATGACAGCGACAGACGGTATGGAAAGGTTCATATCGACGAGGGACTGCAGGAAAACGGCGGCGACGCCGACGCACAACGAGGCCCTTAGCGTTCCCGTTTCGCCGCCTTTTCTGCCACGGGAGCAGACGAGAGCCACCAGCATAACGACAAACGAGAACAGCGACAGCGCCCCGATCAACCCCGTGTCCGCCCATACGGCCAGGATCTCGTTATGGGGATGATAGGTCACGTCCGCGGCTTTCGGCAAAAGGAAGTAGTCGACAGGCCGGTAGGCGGGAAAATTAATAAAGAACGTCCCTATCCCCCACCCTCGCCAGGGGTGTTCGGAGATCATCCCGCATGCCCCCTTCCAGAGATACAATCTGACATCGCCGGCCAGTTCTTTCGCAAGGAACGGACTCAAGGACAGAGCTGCCGCGGACGCCGTAACCGCTGCAAGCGACAGCAATCCGGCCTTCCGGTACCCGTTGGCGAACAGGGCGATCGCTATGGCACCTATCGATGCGCAGGCCAACCCCGCCGCGGCCCCTCTCGACCGAACTGCGAAGACCATTCCGACGAGCAGCGCCGCCAGCAGGAACAACGCGGCGCCCCGCGCAAACTGCCGCCTTTTAATGGCGAAGATGAACATCGCCGCCGCGGACGGTATAACGAGGAGCAGGATCGAGGCGAAATAATTCCGGTTCCCAATAGTCGCGACAGCCTCGTTCCCCTGCAACAACTGCACGGCGCCATACGCCGCGGCGCAGGCGATCGAGGCGATCATGCAAGAGACAATGATCTTCATCGCTTTTTCATCGGTGGCGACGTTGGCCGCGAGTACGAATATCCCGGCATAACAGAGCTGCCTGAAGAACATCTCGGCGCTGAGCGGCTTGGCCGGCGACACGGCCACAGAGACAAGGCCCGCCAGGAGATATATGATTACCGGGAGATACAGCACCGAATAGGAATAACGCGCGACGCCGGTCCGCACATACCGGACGATCAACACGACGCAGGCGGCAAGAAACAAGAGTTGAGCGGCGGTCAGTTTGACGAGATATTGGTCGTCATATACCAGCGGGAACCAGACAGGCGTGTGGAGGAGCGGGACGAAAAGCGCGATACAGGAAAGTATGAACGTTATGAATAGGCGCATAGAAAAGAAAAGGGGCCAGGCTGTTAACCTGGCCCCTTTCGCACTGATCGGCGACCCGTGATTAGTCAGGATCCGCAATGCCGGTCGGCTTGGTTGCCGCGTCAGCGACATGGCCGTCGACATACAGGATATTGACCTTTTTCGGAGCCGGGTGATAGGTGTCGACCTTATCCGATGCCATCGGCGAGTCTGACGTCGCGGCTTCCGACAACGTCTTATTGAAACCGTAATCGCCGTTCGTCGGGCCGGTGACGCTGACCGTGGAGGAGGCCGGGCACTTGAATATCTGCGGATTATCGAGATACGCGGTGCCGAGCATTGAAAGCTTCGTCGGATACTGCTGGTTGTAATCGTTCTGGTACGACTTGATCGCGATGCCGATCTGGCGGAGGTTGCTCTGGCAGTTCAGCTTCAGTGCCTGTTTCCGCGCCCTGTTGAGGCCCGGGAGCAGAAGCCCGACCAGGATACCGATGATCGCGATGACGACCAGCAACTCGACCAGCGTGAAACCTTTCCCACTCTTCCTGAAATGCATCATATGCCACGCCTCCTTTTTTTTTAATACTATACCCTATCAGCCGCTATTTTGTCAAACAAAAACTATCTCTGCCCAGCCAGTATCTCAACGTTCCGAATAATTATCTGCGCCAGCCTGGACTTCGGCATAGCAGGCAGCTTATTCGCCGGACCGTCCTTGAAGATGATCGTGGCTTCGTTGGCGTCTGATCCGAAGCCGCTCCCCTTCACGCCGACGCGGTTGGCGACGATCATGTCGAGCTTCTTCGCGGCAAGCTTCGCGCGGGCGTGCTCGACGACGCGCTCCGTCTCGGCGGCAAATCCGACAAGGATATAAGAGCGCTTGCGCATGCCAAGCTGCGCGAGGATATCGGCGGTCCGCTCCAGCCGCAGCGTCAGCGACGCTTCGTTTTTCTTCACTTTCTGACGTGACCGCTGTGCAGGGCGGAAATCGGAGACCGCCGCCGCCATGATCACGGCATCGGCGCCGGCAAGGCTCGCAAGGACCGCCTTCCGCATCTCTTCCGCAGATACGACCGGTACGAACGCAACGCCTCGCGGTTGAGGCAGCTGCGCCGGGCCGCTGATCAACACCACGTCGTGCCCGAGCCGCGACGCGCGCGCGGCAAGGGCGTATCCCATCTTGCCGGACGACGGGTTGGAGATGAACCTGACGGGATCGATATATTCCCTGGTGGGGCCGGCCGTTATAATGAGCTTCATGGCATTCTCTCTCTCGTGACGCGAAAACGGGGACGGGGAAACGGCTAACCGGTTATCCCTGGGCCATATCGCCCATCACCGTTTCTCCGCTTCCCCGTCACCGATCTATTTCTTCGCAAGTATCCCGGCCGCCGCCTCGATTATCTTCTCCGGCTCGCTCATCCGTCCCATCCCCTCGTAGCCGCAGGCGAGGTGGCCCTTTTCCGGCCCGACGAACCGGTAGCCGCGCTCTTTCAGGCAGGCGACGTTCCGCTGCACGATCGGGTTCTCGTACATTTTGACGTTCATCGCGGGGGCGATCAGCACCGGCGAGCGCGTCGCCATCACCGTCGCGGTGACGATGTCGTCGGCCAGTCCGCCGGCGATCTTGCCGATAAGGTTCGCCGTAGCCGGCGCGAGGATCACGATATCTGCAACGTCGGCGAGCCGAACATGCTCGACCGCCGCGTACTGGGCGGGCTCGAACATCCCGGTCGCGACGAACTTCCCCGTCAGCGACTGGAACTGGAGCGGCCGCACGAACTCGAGCGCCTCCTGCGTCATCAGCGTGTAAACCACACCGCCGCGCTGGGTCAGCGCGCTCGCGATATGACAGGCCTTATAAGCGGCGACCGAACCGGCCACGCCGAGGACGATCGTCCTGCCCGCGACAGCGTCCTTCTTCATTATTTCTTCTTCTCTTTGTACGACACCTTGCCGGCCTGGATCTCTTGCATGGCGATCACGGTCGGATTGGTGTTCTTGGTCTCGATCAGCGGCTTCGCCCCGAGAGATATCTCCCGCGCGCGCAGCGACGTAAGGACCACCGTCTTGTAGAGGTTCTTGTTCTTCAGCAGATTCTCGTTGGTTATCGTCTTCATCCTTCACCCTCCCTTTTGTTTGATGTCGAATTCCTTCAGTATATTCTTGTTGCGGGACACGTTGCACTTCTCGGCCGTTATGATCGACCTCAGCTTCTGGACGCAGTCGGGTATCGTGTCGTTATAGATCACATAGTCGTAGTTGACGTAGTTGGCGATCTCCTCCTTCGCCCGCGCGATCCGCTTGACGATCTCCTGCTCCATGTCGGTGCCCCTGCTGCGGAGCCGCTCCTCGAGCACCTCGAGCGACGGCGGGATGACGAAGATGAAGATGCCATCGTGCTTCTGCTTTATCTGCAGCGCCCCCTGGATATCGACGTCGAGGAGGATGTCTTTCCCACCGGAAAGCGTCTTCTCGACGCTGCTCAGCTTGGTACCGTAATAATTATCGAAAACGACCGCGTGCTCCAAAAAATCCCCGGCGGCCGCCGCACGCTCGAACTCCGGCTTCGAGACGAATTCGTAATCGACGCCGTCGCGTTCGCCGCGGCGCGGCTGCCTCGTCGTCACCGAGACCGAATACTCAAGGTCGGGGATCGCCTTGCGCAGTTCCCTCGTGATGGTCGTCTTGCCGGTCCCGGACGGGGCGGATAATATGATCAGCAATCCCGGTTTCATATGCATGCGATCCGCCCGGCCGCTCACTCGATGTTCTGTACCTGTTCGCGTATCTTCTCCAGCTCGCTCTTGATATTGATGACCCGCTTGGATATCTCGACGTTATTCGCCTTGGACCCGATCGTATTGGTCTCCCTGATCATCTCCTGGATGATGAAATCGAGCGTCTTTCCGACGGGCTCTTTCTTGTCGAGCGTCCCGAGGAACTGGCCGACGTGGCTCTCCAGGCGGAGGATCTCCTCCGATACGTCGATCCTGTCGGCGAACACGCCGACCTCTTTTGCGATCCGTTCCGCGTTATCTTTTTCGCCGTCGAACTCGCTCACGCGCTCCCTCAGCTTGCGCTCGAACTCCGCGACCGTCTTCGGCATAAGCTTCTCGACATGGCGGACGTCGGAGGTGATCGTCTTGAGGCGTTTCTTGAGGTCGCGGTAGATCACGCGCCCTTCGGCTATCCGCATCTGGTCGACGCGGGAGATCGCTTCCATCAGCGCCTTTTTGACATCCTTCATCACGGCCTGGGGCGAAAGCTGTATCTCCTCATACTGAACAACGTTCTTTGCGTTGATCAGCGACCCCAGGTCGACCCCGCCCGAGAGATTGAACTTCGACTTGAGCTTCGCATACGCGTCGTAGTATTTGCGCGCAAGGTCGAAATCGATCGTCACGGCGCGCGACTGCGAACCGCTGCGGTCGAACCCGACGTAGACATTGATCTTGCCGCGGCTGAGGGAGGCCGACACCAGGTTCCTGATGTCGTTCTCCAGCGGGATCAGGTCTTTCGGGAGGTTGAGGTTCAGCTCGAGATGCTTCCGGTTCACCGTCTGCACCTCGACGACAAAACGCCCGTATTTGTCCGACGACTTCCCCTGCCCGAAACCTGTCATGCTCTTCAGCATATGCCGTCCCCCCGAACGCTACCCGTTATGCGCGATCGCCGTCTTCACCGCGCGTGTCCATCCCTTGATCATCGCCGCGCGCTCTTTCGCGGTTATCGACGGAGAGAAGACCTTGTCGTTCTTCGCGATCTTGTGGATATCCTGGACCTGCCGGAAATGTTTCGCGGCGAGCCCCGCGAAGAACGCGATGCCGAGCGCGGACACCTCCTGGATCGGCGGCCTGTTGACCTTCTGGTCCAGCAGGTTGGCGACGAACTGCATCAGGAAATTGTTCTTGCTCGAGCTGCCGTCGGCCATCAGACCCCTGATCGGCGTGCCGGCTTCTTTTCCAAGTAGATCGATAAGGTCTTTCGTCTGGTACGACAACGCTTCGAGCGAGGCGCGCACGACGTGGTCTTTCGTGATCCCGCTGTGGACGCCGAGCAGCGCCCCCGCGAACGCCCCTTTATTGTACGGATTGACCGGCCCGAACGCCGGCACAAGATACAGCCCGCCGCCGCCCGCCGCCCGCTCGCTGATCTCGTCGCTCTCGGACAGCGCGTTGATCAGCTTAAGGTTGTCGCGTACCCAGCCGGCGTCGACGCCGCTGGACATGATCTTCGCTTCCATTGCGTAGAGCGGCGCCTTGTCCCTGCTGCACGACAGGACCGTCTGGAAAGGCCCTTTCGCGATCTTCAAAGCTCCGCCGATGAATTCGATGCAGCGCGCGCCGTCGCCATAGTTCACGCGGCAGACGCCCTTATCGACGATCCCGAGGCCGACCATCGACGCCTGGTCAAGCGTCGCGACCGCTCCGATCGGTATCCCCTCGATCAGGTTGCCGTAGCGTTCGGTCGCGCCGAACCCGGCACCGGAGGGGCGGACCTGCGGCAGGACTGACTGCGGGATGCCGAGCTTCTTCAGCACGTATGCGTCCCACTGGAGCGTCTTGATATTGAACAGCATCGTCCGGGATGCGTTGGTATAATCGGTCAGATGCGCCTTGCCCTCGGTCATCTTCCAGAGGACCCAGGTCTCGATGCCGCCGAAAGCGACCTCGCCCTTGAGCGCGCGCTTGCGCAGGTTGGGCACCCGGTCGAGCAGCCAGCTGATCTTGAATCCGGCGTGCTCGGGCGCGAGATGGAGACCGGTGCGCTTCTTGATCTCGCCCTCTGCCCCTTTCTTGATAAATTCCTGGCAAAGCTTGCTGCCGCGCAAACACCGCTGCGCAACCGCATTGCAGAGCGGCTCGCCCGTCTTTTTGTCCCATGCAACAACGATGTTGCGCTGCGACGCTATCCCTATCGCGCCGACCTCGTCATAATAGATACCGCCCTTGGAAAGCGCTTCCGACATGGTGTTCAAAGCGGAGCGCCATATGTCGTTCGCGTTGATCTCGACCAGCCCTTCTTCGGGGTAAAACTGGTTGATCGCGTTGAACGAACGCCCCTTGATCGCGCCGTCAAAGTCGAAAACGATCACCTCGGTACCCGTGCCCAGCAACTCGATGGCAACAAGAAACTTCCGTTCTTCCTTTTTGACCATACCGTGGCTCCGCTGTTAGCTGTTTAGATATAAGCTACTAAATGTCATTACTTTATGTTAACGTCCGCACGTCGAGCCCCATAGACGAACAGACCCCTGCGGAACGTGGCGGGATTTTATCAAAAGAAAGAGTTTTTGAGAAGGAATATTTCGCCCTTTCAGCCATCTTTGTCGGAGCCAGTTTTGACCTTGATAACTTGTGGATCAAGAAACAGGTAGCGCCCCTTCCAATCGAAGCAGCCGCTTTTTCCAACAAACTCCCGCAGAAAAACCTCCCATCCTGCCGTCTGCACGCAAAATACGGTGGCAAGGGATAACGACCGGAACAGGGTTCATTCCGCATGCGTTCCCGATAGCGCGGGCTGATCCGGGAATACCCGCCTGCCGCGCCAGATCCCCGTAGGACAGAGTTTTGCCGTACGGGATCGCCATAAGCAACTGCCATATCTTCATCTGGAAAGGAGTCCCGCGCAAGTCGAGCGGATAAGAAAATGAGACCTTCTCTCCAGCGCAATACGCCGAGATATCTCGCGTGAATGCGCTCACGTCGAAAGGGATTGCGTCCTCGGCGGGGGCTACCGAGACCTTTACGTTATTGGAAGGGAAGCTCAGTCGCGTTATCCCGATCGGAGAGTATTCGCAGAGGAAAAGTCCAAAAACGGTTGCTACCGGCAAACGGCCGATCCGGTTCAAGCGATCGCCTCGATAGCCTTCGCGACATTGTGGACGATAATGTTCGGCGTTGAGGCGCCGGCGGAAACGCCGACCCTGGCGAACCCCTTGAAAAGACGCGGGTCGATCTCTTTTTCAGTTTCGACGTGAAAAGTCGGCACGCCGGCCGCTTGAGATATCTCAACGAGACGCATCGTATTCGCGCTCTCCTTGCCGCCGACGATCACCATGGCGTCAACCTTGCCGGCAAGGTCCAGCACCTCCTGCTGCCGTTCCGCTGTCGAGTCGCAGATCGTATCGAAGACGATGCAATCTGCGTACCGCTCGCGGAGCAGCGACTCGATCCGCTTGAAAACGCCGTGGTTCTGCGTCGTCTGGGCGACAACGCACACCTTTGTAACCCCGCAAGGTATCTCGTCCGTTTTCTCGGGAGAATCGACGACGATGCCGCTGCCGCCGGTGAACCCCATCAGGCCCTCCACTTCGGCATGCCCCTTATCCCCGACGATCACGATGAAATACCCTTTGTGCGCGTGCTGCTCGATCACCTTCTGTACGGCAAGTACGCGAGGGCACGTCGCGTCGCAGATCTCGACCCGTTTTTCCTTGAGGAGTTCCCGCTTCTGCGGGCTGATACCGTGGGTTCGGATGACGCAGATCCCCGGCGATATCTCGTCAAGGGCATGGGCGATCTTCACCCGCTTCTTTTCCAGCATCTCGTTCACCTGACGGTTGTGGATCAGAGGCCCGTAGACGCTGATCTGGGCCCCGGCGTTCTCCGAGGCAAGCTCCATGACCTTGTTCACCGCACGGCGGACGCCCATGCAAAATCCGGCGCTTTTCCCGACTATCACCTGCATAGAGAACTCCTCTGCCATGCCCCGATCAGAAAGGCGGGGCCGGAATCTGCGAACAACAGAATTATTTGCGACGATGCTGCAAGGGTACGACGGTATGGATCAGAAAGAGGTCATGACGCAGTTACGTTCGACATGGAGAGACGATTTCTTTTGATTTTTCTCGCACCGCTTCTCGACACCCCTGGCATATTCCACGAAGCGCTTGATGACGCCGGCATCGCGCTTGCTGATCGCCTGGAACGCGACGGCGAGCTGATGGCACGACATGTCTTTAGGCTCGGGATAATGCTCGCAGCGCACCACCAGCCCGCGGTTCGATATGCGCTGGAAACGAACTCCTTTGGCGGTATAACGCGGCACCAGGAACGCTATGTCAACCTCTTTGCCCGGCTGGAACTTCTGGTTGACCTTGCACATGAGGCCGCCGCAGGAAATATCCTTCACCTCGGAAATGATCTTCTTGCCCTTGTGGTCGATCTCAATGGCAAACAGATATTCCCAATCCGCGCTTATCCTCTCGTGCTTACGCCTCTCTCTATTATTACGCCACATATCTCATTCTCCGATTGTGCTATAAGTATAACACATAAATATATGTTTGTCAAGGCACTGGGAGTATTTTTTAGCGCATCGCGCATTAATCATAAGATGCTTGACAATAAATAATTACAAATTAATGCATCCCCCGGAAAACAGCGGCAACGAAAAAAGCTTATTCTCGCTCAATTTTCGCCTTTAATTCCCCTATCTTTTCCATCACGAAATTGGATATCTTCTGGTAATGCTCCTTATCGCTGGGCAGCTCCGCGAACTGCCGATATCGTATCATCTCGCCGAAAACGACCTTAAGTTTGTGAAAGCGAACCATCTTTCTCCCTCGAGGGAGGATCTCCCACGAGCCGTCGATGTAGCACGGGAGCACGTCTGCGTGAGCACGCTTCATCACGAACCCGATCCCCTGCCTTACCGGTTGGAGGTTCCCATCAAGAGTTCGCGTCCCTTCCGGAAAAATGAGTATCACTTCGCCCCTGCTGACGATCTCTATCACCTGCTTGATCGCGGCAATGTCGATGCCGCCGCGGTCGATCGGTATCGCGTATACCGAGCGGAGGAAGGCGTCGAGAAACCTGGTCTTGAACAGCGTCCTCCTCGCCAGGTAATGAACCTTGCGCGGCGCTGCGGACCCGGCGATCGTCGGATCGAAATAGCTCGCGTGGTTGACCGCGAGGATGAACCCGCCTGTCTTCGGGAAATTCTCCAGGCCGCGTATCTCCCAGCGGAAGAAAAGCCGGTAGATGATCCGAAGGGAGTAATAGAACAACCAGTAATGGATGTGGAATCCGCCGTTATTCGCCATGGGTCTGCAGCCGAACGTAATCTGAAACGACGCGCCGGTATTCGTTCATGAAGTTCATGGTCACCAGGCCAACCGATCCGCCGCCGATCGGGGCGCCGTCGCACGAGACCACAGGGACGATCTCCGCGACACTGCTCGTGATGAAACACTCGCTCGCGTCGTACAGCTCTTCCGGCACGATGAATTTCTCTTCGACCGGGATGTCGTGCGCATGGGCGATCTCCATGACGATGCCGCGCGTGATGCCGTTCAACGCGCCGGTCTGCAGCGCAGGCGTCACGATCTCGTCGCCCGCGATCATGAAAATATTGCTCGTGGCGCATTCCGCGACATACCCTTCGATCGACAGCATGACGCCTTCATAGAGCCCTCTCTCCCGGGCTTCGGCGCGCGCAAGGATATTGGTCAGGTAATTGTTTGATTTCACCGACGAATCGATCGATTGCGCGGGCGGTTTGATCTTGGACACGATACCGACCTTGACCCCCTCGGTATAGACCTCTTCGGGCAGCGGCGAGAACGGACTGACGGTGATCAGTACGGTCGGCTGCGGACACAGCGAGATGTCGACGCCGATCCCGCCCTCACCGCGCGTCATCATGACCCGGGCGACCGCGTCGTACAGGTTGTTCTTATCGAGAAGAACGGCGATCGCCTTCTTGATCACGCTGCGGACCAGCGGAACGTCGAGCCGCAGGTACTGCGCACCGGCGTAGAACCGGTCCATGTGCTCGTCGAACTTGAACGGGATCCCGTCATAGACGCGCATGGTCTCGAACAGGCCGTCTCCGTACAGGAAACCGTGGTCATATATCGAAACGGCGGCTTCCGAAGCCTTCACGAAGTTGCCGTTGAAATAAACGTATAATTCCATACGATCCTTTTTTCTTAATATATATATTTTATCAGATCGCGCTGTCCGTGAACATCGATTTATGAGCGGTAGCGCCCCTGATCGCCGCGATGAGCGCTTCGGCCTTGTGCATCGTCTCGTCGTATTCGCGCGCGGGATCGGAATCGGCGACGATACCCGCGCCGACCTGTATCGACATCTCCGCGCCGCGCTTGACGATAGTCCTGATAACGATATTCAGGTCGAGATCGCCGCTATCCGATATGTAGCCGATCGAGCCGGTGTAAAGCCCGCGATACGACGGCTCGAGCTCGTCGATGATCTCCATGCACCTGATCTTCGGCACGCCGGTGATCGTCCCTCCGGGGAAAACGGCGCGCAGGATATCGGCGAAATTGCGGCGCGGATCGAGGATCGCCCGCACGTTCGAAACGATATGCTGCACGTGCGAATAGGGCTCGACGGCCATGCATTCGTCGACCTCGACCGAGCCGGTGCGGGCGACGCGGCCAAGGTCGTTCCGCTCGAGATCGACGAGCATGATGTGCTCCGCGCGCTCTTTTTCGCTGAGGAGGAGCTCGCTGCGCATCATAAAGTCCTCCCGCCTCCCCTGCCCCCGCGGCCGCGTCCCCGCGATGGGGCGCGTCTCGATAAAATCCCCTTCGCGCCTGACAAGACGCTCCGGCGAGCAGCCGATGACCTCGCAGCCGCCGAAGCGGAGATACGACGCGAACGGCGACGGGTTGACTTGCCGGAGGGCTCGGTAGATCTGCAGGCCGCCGATGCCGGCGGTCACGTCGAGCCGCTGAGACAGGTTGGCCTGGTAGATATCCCCGGCGCCGATATACTCTTTCGCCCTCTTCACCATCGAGATGTACCGGCCGCGGGTCATATTCGGACGCATCGTTATCGGGGGGGGGGCGCAAAGGGCGCCGTGTGACGGCCCGAGAAGACAGGATCCGCGGATCGCTCTCTCCGCCGCTGTACGAACCTGTGCCAGCTTGCGTTCTGCAGCGGCGCGAGCGGCGGACGAGCGCGGGTCATAATACGAAACGACGCTGGCCGTTTTTCTCGTGTGGTCGAACACTATGAAATCGCGGCAGAAAATAAGGTGTATGTCAGGGATGCCGGAGGGCTCTTTATTTCGCGCGGGCAACGGATGGAACTGACGGCTGAGATCGTAGGAGAAATAGCCGACTGCGCCGCCCGCGAACGGTGCCATAGCATCGTCTTCCCGGCGGCGTGCGTCCAGTATCCGCTGCAGCTCATCGACCGGGTCGGCCTGACAGCGGACCGTCTCGTCCCCTAACCGTATCTCGATACGGCGGCCGCGGGCGGTGAACGTACAATCATGCCCGAACCCGATAAGAGAGAACCGGCCGGTAGTCCGGTTACGGAGAGCGCTTTCGAGAAGGAATGTGTCTGATGCGGCGGCGCCGCGACAGAGCTCTTCGTAGAGGTCGAGCGGATCGAGCGCGGCGGCGGCGAGGCGCGCCGTCAGGGCCGTGTCGTCGCGCCTGTCTTTCAAGTATTGGTAGAATAGGTCTCTTTTCACAGGCGGAGGCGCTCGCGGGCGATGGCGAGCGCTTTGTCGGTCTTCTCGTCGATGGTCATGCCGGTTGAGTCTATGGCCAGCGCATCGGGCGCCTTGCGCAGCGGCGACACCTGCCTGCCGCTGTCGATCCTGTCGCGCTCCTCGATGTTCTTCCTGACGTCCTCGAGGGATGTCGCGATGCCTTTCGCCTGCAGTTCCGCCAGCCGTCGCTTCGCCCTCTCGTCAACCGACGCATCGATGAAGAACTTCAGGTCGGCGTTCGGGAAGACGACCGTGCCGACGTCCCTGCCCTCGAGCACGATATTGTGGTCTGCAGCGATCTCGCGCTGGAGCCCGACCATCCGCTCGCGCACGCCGCCGTATGCGGCGACGACGGACACGTTGTCCGACACGTACGGCCGGCGTATCTCTTCTGAAACGTCGGCGCCGTCCACAAAGACTTTCATGCCCGCATCCCCGGGAGCGACGGTAAGAGACAACCGCCGTGCGGCGGCGACAACGCGCGATTCGTCATGCACGCCGATCCCGTCCGTCAGGACTTTCCAGGTAACGGCGCGGTACATCGCCCCGGTATCGAGGTATACGAACCCGAGACGCGCGGCCAGCCCCTTCGCCAGCGTGCTCTTGCCGGATCCGGACACGCCGTCTATCGCTATTACGATCCCCGCCCGCTTCTGCATTGCGTGATGTACCTATTGAACGATCTTTCGAATAATATCCATAAACCCCGGGAACGACGTGTTGATGCACGCCGTGTCGCGGACAGTCGTCGCGCCGGCGGAACAGAGACCGGCGACGATCATACTCATGGCGATCCGATGATCGCCGTAGCTCTCGAAGACGCCGCTCTTGAGACGCGTCGGCCCGCTGACGGCGAACCCGTCGGGGCGCTCCTCGACCTGCGCGCCGAGAAGCCTGAGATTCTTGCATACCGCCGAGATCCGGTCTGTCTCTTTGACGCGCAGCTCTTTCGCGTCGCGTATCTCGGTCTTCCCTTCGGCCATCGCCGCGGCGACGGCGAGGATCGGGATCTCGTCGATCACGTTCGG
>JAKLEM010000033.1 GCA_022711655.1 Candidatus Auribacterota bacterium | reverse complement strand
GCCGTTTCGCCTTCTCGCGGCTCGCTGTGAGGCCCCTTTCCACCAGCTCGTTGTCAAGCCGCTGTCGTGCCGGCACGCCATGAGCCTTCACGGCTGAAAATTAATGATCGTTCCGGACGCGGCGCGGCCCGATCCGGGATCCTGCGGCTGCTGCAGCCTGTCGGCGCGCAGCCATTCGTCGCGAAGCCGCCGCGCGATCCCCTCGGGGCTGAGCGCCAGACGCCCCAGCAGTTCCCCCCGCCCGCCCTGCTCGACGAAACGGTCCGGTATCCCGAGGCGCAGCACGGCGACGTCCGTCATTTTCTTTGTCGCAAGCCATTCCAGGACAGCGCTGCCGAAGCCGCATGAAAGCGCGTGCTCTTCGATGACCGCGATCCTTTTTGTCATCCCAAGCAGCGTCTCGAAAAGCGCCGTGTCCAGCGGCTTCACGAAACGCGCGTTCGCCACGCCGACGTCGATCCCCTCCGCCGCAAGGATCCGGCGGGCCTCGAGCGCCGCGTTAACCATCTCGCCGATCGCAATGACATAGCCGCCGGTGCCGTGGCGTACGATCTCCCCTTCGCCTATAGCGAACGGCTGTTCCTTCTCCGTAGCTGCCGCCTTCGCCACCTCGCAGCGCGGATACCGTATGGCGACCGGCCCGTTATGTTCCAGCGCCAGACGGAACATCCGCTGCATCTCAAGCGCGTCTTTCGGCTGCATCACCGTCATATTGGGGATGTGCCGCAGGTAACCGATATCGAACACGCCGTGATGCGTCGGCCCGTCCTCCCCGACGATGCCGGCGCGGTCGACGGCGAAGATCACCGGGAGCTTCTGGAGGCAGACGTCGTGGACGATCTGGTCGTACGAGCGCTGCAGGAAGGTCGAATAGACCGCGACCACCGGCCGGTACCCCTGCAGGGCGAGGCCGGCGGCAAAAGTGACCGCGTGCTCTTCGGCGATGCCGACGTCGAAGAACCTTTTCGGATAGAGCTCGGCGAAACGCGACAGCCCCGTACCGTGCGACATCGCCGCCGTGATGGCGACCACGCGGCTGTCGGCGCGGGCCAGCTCGATCATCGTGTCGCCGAATATGGTGGTATATGATTTGTTATCAGTTTTCTTGAGCACTTCGCCGGTCTCCTGGTCGAACGAGCCGGTACCGTGAAAGCCCTCGGGGTTGTTCTCGCTGTGCAGGTACCCTTTCCCCTTTGTCGTCACGACATGCAGGAATATCGGCTTCTCCAGCTTCTTGACGCTTTTCAGTATCCTGATCAGCGACCGCAGGTCGTGTCCGTCGACGGGGCCGATATAGCAGAACCCCATCTCTTCGAAGAGGATGCCGGGAACCACGAGCCCTTTGAGAGACTCCTCCACCTTCTGCGCGAACCGCACGAGCATCTTGCCGATGCGCGGTATCCGCATGAGGAGGACCTCGAGCTCCAGCTTGACGTGGTTGTAGAAATTCGACGTGATGATCCGGTTAAGGTAGGCGCTCATCGCGCCGACGCTCTTGGAGATCGCCATCTTATTGTCGTTCAGGACGACCAGGAAGTTGCGCATCGTCTGGCCGGCGTTGTTGAGCGCCTCATACGCCATGCCGCCGGTCATAGAGCCGTCGCCGATCACCGCGATCATCTTCCTTTCGTGCTCGCCCCGCAGGTCCCTTCCCGCCGCAAGGCCGAGCGCCGCCGATATCGACGTCGAGCTGTGGCCGGTCCCGAACGCGTCGTGCGGGCTCTCGGCGATCTTCGGAAAACCGCTCACGCCGTCGATTTTGCGTATCGACTCGAACCGGTCTTTACGCCCCGTCACGAGCTTATGCGCGTAGGACTGATGGCCCACATCCCAGACGATCTTGTCCGCCGGCGAATCGAAGACATAATGGAGCGCCAGCGTCAGCTCGACGGCCCCCAGGCTCGAGGCCAGATGTCCGCCGTTATGCGAAACGACGTCGATGATCCGCTCGCGGATCTCGCCCGCAAGCCGCTCAAGCTGGTCGACGTGAAGCTTCTTGAGATCGGCCGGACAGTCTATCATGTCCAGATATGTCGCCATGCGTCATCCTTAAAAAGGCAGTTCTCCGCCGGTTTCGTCCCCTATGGCCTGCTGCCGCTCCCCGGCGGCCGCGCCAGTGTCGCGGGGCGAGAACTTCTTTCTCGTCACTTTTCCATCGGTCCCCTTCTGGAGGATCTCGATCTTCTTCTCGGCATCCTCGAGCTTTTTCAGGCAAAAGCGGGACAGCTTGATCCCCTCTTCGTACTTTTTCAGCGATTCATCGAGCGTTACGTCGCCCGCGGCCATCTCCTCGACGATCTTCTCGAGCTTATTCAGCGCATCTTCGAATTTCGGTTCGCTCATTGCAGATCCTCTCCGGCCCCGGTCACGCAGGAATGAAAACGCCCTTTCGCCAGCCTTGTTTCGACCAGATCGCCCTTGCGCAGCACGCCCGCGTCCCGGACAACCTTGCCGGCGCGCATCGTCACGCTGTATCCGCGCTTCAGCACCGACAGGGGGCTGAGCGCCTCCAGTTTCTCCACGGTCGTTCCGGCATCGCGCTTCTTGAGATCGACGATGTGGGTGATCTCGCTAGTCAGCCTGTCGGCGAGCGTATCAAGATGCAGCTGATGGTCCCGGATCATGGATGCCGGATCCTTAAAACACCGGCTTTCCAGCGTTAATCGTATGCGATTCCTGCCGTTCTGTATAGCGTTTTCTGCTATGCGCGCCATCCCCTCTTCCATGGCGGCGATCATAGCCGTCAGCTCGGTCTTCTTGCCTATCACCAGCTCCGCGGCGGCCGACGGCGTCGGGCAGCGCAGGTCTGCGACAAAATCTGCTATGGTAAAGTCGATTTCGTGGCCGACAGCCGAGATCACCGGGATCTCCGAGCGGGCGATCGCCCGTGCGACAGGCTCTTCGTTGAAGGCCCACAGGTCCTCGATGCTCCCGCCGCCGCGCGTCACGACGATGACGTCCACCTCTCCCATCGTGTTGAACTCGTCGACCGCCGAGGCGATCTCCCGCGCCGCGCCATCGCCCTGGACGCGAACCGGGTTGATTATCACGTGGACGTTGGCAAAGCGCCGCTCCAGGATGTTGAGGATGTCACGGATCGCCGCGCCGGTCGGGCTGGTCACGATGCCGATCCGTTCCGGGAGGAGCGGGATCTTCTTCTTGCGGGCTTCGTCGAACAGCCCCTCGTCAAAAAGCTTTTTCTTGAGCTGGTCGAACGCCAGTTGGAGGGCGCCAAGCCCCTTCGGCTCGACCTTGCGGACGATCAGCTGGTATTTACCCTGTTTCTCGTAGACGTCGACGTCCCCGAAGACGAGGACCATCATCCCGTCCTGCAGCTTGAATTTCGCGCCAAGTCCTTTACCGCGGAACAGAACGGCGGAGAGCTGCGCGTTCGCATCCTTCAGCGTGAAATAATGGTGGCCGGACGACGGCGACCTGAGGTTGGATATCTCGCCTTCGACCCATACCCCCTGGAAATTGGCTTCAATGACGACCTTTATATCCTGCGTGATCTCGGAGACCGAGAATATCCGGGGCTTCTGAAGAGTTCTGCCGCTGCTTTCCATAATAAACGGGGGTCTTTCCTGATTAGGGGATATCGATGCTGATACGGGATATCTTTCCAGCCTTCCCGGTGAGATGGTCGACCTCGATCAGCACGCCCATCAGCTTCACGTCTTCTTCGGCGACGCCGAAGCGCGACGGGAGCTGCGTGGTGAAACGCCTCAACACCGGCTCGATCTCCCGCCCCAGCACCGAGCGGTACGGGCCCGTCATCCCGAGGTCCGTGATATAGGCCATCCCTTTGGGGAAAATCCTCTCGTCGGCGGTCTGGACATGGGTATGCGTCCCCAGCACCGCGCTTACCTGACCGTCGAGATACCATCCGAGCGCGATCTTTTCTGACGTCGCCTCCGCGTGGATGTCCACGATGATGACCGGCGTCTCTTTCGCGATCCGGGCAACCTCCTCCTTGACGGCGGCGAACGGCGAATCGACCGGCTTCATAAAGACCTGGCCGACCGCGTTGATCACCCCGACCTTGTGGCCGTCGCGGGAAACGGCGATGACGCTCCCTTTGCCGGGCGCCTCGCGCGGATAGTTCGCCGGCCGCAGGATCCGCTCGTGTTTCTGTATATAGTCGAACACGTCTTTCTGGTCCCAGACGTGGTCGCCCATGGTTATCACGTCGACGCCCATGGAGAATATCTCGTCGGCTATCTTCGGCGTGATCCCCGATCCGGCCGCCGCATTCTCGCAGTTGGCGATAAAGAAATCGACGCTGTACTGTTCACGAATCTGCGAAAAGGTCTCGGCGATCGCCCGCCTGCCCGGATTGCCGACAACGTCTCCAATGGCTAGGATGTTCATGAGCAAATCCCTCTGATATCTTACCCGTGCAAAACGCGAAAAGGACGGTAGGGATCGTCCCTGTCAGCACATTGCCAATGCGAGCGGGCAAGGAGTCCCGCCGAAGGCGGGACGAGCGAGCAGTGGCGCTGAGCGGGATTTGCCTCGCCGGGGCAAATCCCGCGATGCTGACAGGGACGATCCCTACCGACCGCTCCCGCACACCGTTATTTACTTCGCGTACTCCACCGCCCTCGTCTCCCTGATGACCGTCACCTTGATCTGTCCGGGATAGTCAAGCTCGTCCTGGATCTTTTTGGTGATGTTCCGCGCGAGGAGCACCGACTCCTGGTCGCCCACCTTGTCGGGCTGCACGATGACGCGTATCTCGCGTCCCGCCTGGATCGCGTACGACTTCTCGACGCCGCGGAACGAGTTCGCGATCTTCTCGAGGTCGCCGAGACGCTTGATATACGACTCGAGCGTCTCCGAGCGGGCGCCGGGCCGCGCGCCCGATATCGCGTCCGCCGCCGCCACCAGCGTCGCCAGGATCGATTTCGATTCCTCGTCGCCGTGGTGAGCGCGGATCGCGTTCTGGACAAGCTCCGACTCGCCGTATTTCTTGGCGAGGTCCGCCCCGATCACCGCGTGAGAACCTTCGACGTCGTGGTCGGCCGCCTTGCCGAGATCATGCAGCAGCCCCGCGCGCTTCGCGATCTGGACGTCCTGCCCAAGCTCGGCCGCCATCATGCCCATCAGGTAGCTGACCTCTTTGGAGTGGTTCAGTACGTTTTGGCCGTAGCTGGTCCGGTACTTCAGCCGCCCCAGGAGCCTGATCACCTCGGGGTGGAGTCCGAGCACGCCGGTGTCGAGCGCCGCCTGCTCCCCCGCCTCCTTGATCATCCCGTCGACGTCTTTGCGCGCCTTCTCGACAACCTCTTCGATGCGCGTCGGATGGATCCGGCCGTCGATGATGAGCCGCTCGAGGGCGATCTTTGCGACCTCTTTGCGGACGGCGTCGAACCCGGAGAGGATCACCGCTTCCGGCGTGTCGTCGATGATGATATCTATCCCGGTCGCCGCCTCGAGCGCGCGGATGTTCCTGCCTTCGCGGCCGATGATGCGCCCCTTCATCTCATCGCTCGGCAGCGCGACGGTCGAGATCGTCGTTTCCGACGTATGGTCGGCAGCGCAGCGCTGGATCGCCATGCTGATGATCTCCTTCGCCTTCTTGTCACAGGTCTCCTTGGTCTCCATCTCGATCTGCTTCATCAGCGCGGCCGATTCGTGCCGCACCTCGTCCTCGAGCTTCGTAAAGAGCATCTTCTTCGCTTCGTCCTTGCTCAGGCCGGTGATCTTTACGAGGTTCTCCATCTCACGCTTGATCGTTGCGTCGAGTTCGGCCTCTTTGTCCCGCATGACCGTCTCTTTGCCCTTCAAGTCGCGTTCCCGCACTGTCAGTTCATGCTCCTTTTTCTCGATCAGGTCGACCTTCCGGTCGAGGTTCTCCTCTTTCTGCGATATCCGTTTCTCGATCGACGTCAGCTCCTGCTTCCGCTCGCGCGACTCTTTTTCGAACTCCGCGCGCGTCTTATGGAGCTCGTCTTTCGCGAAGATGCTCGCCTCGCGCTTTATCGATTCGGCCTCTCTCTGTCCGTCAGCGATTATCTTTTTACACTGTTTCTCAGCATTCTCGATCTTTCCCTCCGCCAGCACCTTCCTGATGAAATACCCGACAAAGAACGTGGCTGCGGCACTTACCCCGACGATCATCAACCAATGCAACGCATTCATGATCCCTCCTCCTATGTGAATAACAGCCCTCTTTATCGGGCTGTTAACTGTTACATAGGTGCCGCCAGCCAGGCCGGCAGCGCCTATTGACCCCGTGTAAGGGGTCGTTCTCCAAACCCGCCACAAGCATGTTGCCTACGCAACTGCCCGGCTTTAGCCGGAACGTCTGGCGGTGGAAATTCGTTTTGCACCTGTCTCGGTCACAACGATGTCGACGCGCACATCATGCGCCTCGCGAGGGACGCGCTCCACGACCTGAAAATCGTACGCGAGCGCGATCTTCGCCGCACCCGCCGCCTCGAGCAGCCGGTCGTAATACCCCCGGCCCCTGCCGAGCCGATACCCCTCGGCGTCGAACGCGACGCCGGGAACGATGAACAGTTCGATCTGTTCCGGCGGCACCTCGCGGACCTCGCCGTGCCGCGGCTGGAGAACCCCGAAACGACCGCACTCGAGCTCGCTGAAGCAGCGTATTTCAGCGGGAACCATGCGGTGATGCCCCCCCGGGCAGAAGGGAACGACCACGCGCTTGCCCGACCGCAGGGCGTCGCGGACCATCCCGTGCGTGTCGACCTCGTTCCCTTTGGACAGGTAGAACATGATGGTCCGCGCCCGCGCGAACTCGACAACCGATACCAAATGCTTTTCGATCAAAGAACTGGTGCGGCGGACGTCGTCCGGCGGCATCGCGTCGCGAGCGCCCAGGATCAGCTCCCTGAGCTTTTTCTTTTCCGTTTCCATTGCGCCAATCTCTCCGCGATCACTTTCTCGTAGCCGATGCCGTCGGGCCGGTAATACTGCTTTCCCGACACGCCGTAGCTCTGGTCGACGACGTGGCCGTCGAAATCGTGAGGATACTTATAGTCCTCGCCGAACCCCATGCGCTTCGACGCGGCCGTCGCAGGGTTCCTGAGATGGTCCGGAACGTCCAGCGTGCGCCCCTCGCGGACGTCCTTCAGCGCTTCCTCGACACCGATATACGACGCGTTGCTTTTCGGCGCCGTCGCCAGATAGGTGACCGCCTGAGCGCAGGAGATCCGCGCCTCGGGCAGACCGACATATTCCACCGCGTGCGAACAGCTCACCGCGACCGTCAGCGCGTCGGGATCGGCGTTGCCGATGTCCTCCGAAGCAAAGATGATCATCCGGCGCGCGATAAAGCGGACATCCTCTCCCGCCTCGATCATCTTCGCCAGCCAGTAGAGCGCCGCGTCGGGATCTGAACCGCGGAGGCTCTTGATGAACGCCGAGATCGTATCGTAATGGCCGTCGCCGTCGCGGTCGTACAGCACCGCCTTGTGCTGGATCGATTCCTCAGCGGTCTCCAGCGTGATACGCGCGCTCCCGTCCGGCCCGGGCGGCGTCGTCAGCGCCGCTATCTCGAGCGCGTTGAGCGCGCGCCGCGCGTCCCCGTCAGATATGACGGCTATATGGCGCAACGCGGCGTCGTCGGCCCGGACGCTCATGGCGCCGAGCCCGCGCTCCTTGTCGGCAAGCGCCCGCTTCATCACCGAGATGATCTCGTCTACCGACAACGACACAAGGCGAAAAATGAGCGAGCGCGATACCAGCGGCGCGTTGACCGCAAAGCTCGGGTTCTGGGTCGTCGCGCCGATCAGAACGATCGTCCCGTCCTCGACGTGAGGCAGGAGCACGTCCTGCTGCGCCTTGTTGAAACGGTGCACCTCGTCGATAAAGAGGGTCGTCTTCCTCCCGTTATACTTCAGCAGATCTTTTGCCGCCGCGATCGCCTTCCTGAGGTCGTCGACGTTCGACGTCACCGCGGAAAGCGTGACAAATTCGCAGTCGGCCGTCCGCGCGATCAACAGCGCGAGCGTCGTCTTGCCGGTCCCCGGCGGGCCGTACAGGATGCACGAGCTGAGCCGCCCTGACTGCAGCGAACGCCACAGGAGCTTCCCCTCCCCGATGACCTCTTTCTGCCCGGCATACTCCGCAAGCGTCCGCGGCCGCATCCGCGCAGCCAGCGGCATCGCGGTATTCGCCGCCTCGGCGGCAACGCCGCTTTTCATGTCACATGTCGAAAAGAGTTCCATATCAGCACCGGCCCTTTACCCAAATAAAAAACCCCGCTCTTGCCGTAGTTGGCGAAATCTCAGTAACCTGTTAGTAACAGGTGGGCGCTCTCACTGCCGCTTTTCGCTTCCCCTTGCGGGGCATGCGGTCCGAGGCAGAATGTCGAACTCCCCATTTATGAGTGTTGGTTTTGAGATTTGTCGCCCCTAGTACGAGCAAGAGCAGGGCAAAATGAAAAAGAACAAGCGTTACCGGGTAACGCGTCGCATCCAAAACTGACGGTGTTCGTCACAGCTTTCCCGTCCACCTGCCATCGATATCCCACCGTCCCGCAGACAGCCGCCCGGGAGATGCTCCCGCCGGCCGATAATGTCCATCGCCGATCCGCTTGCCATAGTATGGATGCTTATTATGCCCGTTCTCATTTCCATATCTTCCAACACCCTTCGATCAGATCTCCCGTATATCGCACTGCAGCTCTTTCTTAAGCAGTCCCACGATCCTGTCGTGCAGCTCAGCCACCTCGGCGTCCGTCAACGTGCGCTCATCCGACCGGAAACAGATGCGGAACGCCATGCTTTTTTTATGCTCCGGTAACTTCCCTCCTTTGAAAACGTCAAACAACGAAACGCTTCGTATCAGCCCTGCGTCGATCCCTTTCACCAGCTCGACGACCGCCCCCGCTTTGCACCCTTCATCGACCACCAGCGCGATATCGCGCTTCACCGTCGGATATTTCGGGAGCTCGCGGTACCCCTTAGCCAGTTTCGCATGCCGGGCTATCACGTCCATCCGGCACTCTCCCGCAAAAACAGCCTTCTTTATCTCGTATCGGGCGGATACGTCCGGATGAACCTTGCCGATCACTCCGGCGCATTCGTCCCCGACATACAGCGCGGCGCACGAGCCCGGCTGGAACAACCGATCCTGGTGCTCGTGCCACCGGCACTCCGTCACGCCCAGCGCGCCCGTAACCGCTTCGAAGACGCCCTTCAGCGTAAAGAAATCAAGCTCACTTTCGACGTTATACCACTCTTTCCCCGTCTCGAGCCCTGTCATGCCGACGCATATCTCTTCCTGCTCTGCCGGTGCCCCGTGCAGAAAACGGTACGACTTGCCCGTCTCAAAGAACTTTACGCTCGCCGCACCCATGTTCCTGTTATGCGCGATCGCCTTGAGCATGCTGTGCACAAGCGACGTACGCATGACGTTCTGCTCGTCGCTGATCGGGTTGCTGACCGGTACCAGGGTGCGGTCTATGCCGCGCAGCGAATCAAGATAGCTCACCGCCCCCCGATCGACAAAACTGTATGTCACAATCTCATGCAGCCCCTGGGCCGCGCAGACCCCCTTGACGATATCCCTGACGCTTTTCGCCAGGTCTGTCTCGCCCGCCGTGATCGGCGCCTCGGGCAGCGCAACCGGTATGTTGCGGTAACCGAACACCCGCGCGACTTCCTCGATAAGGTCTATTTCCTGCTCGAGATCGACCCGGTACGTCGGGGCGGAAACGGTGTATACATCTCCGCTTTCCTGCACAGGTAATTGTAGCACATTCAGGATATTTTTCAAGTCATTTCTGCCGATCTCCGTGCCGAGCATCCTGTTGAGCCGCGCATATCTGAGGGCTATCTTCCGCGGCTGCGGCATCTCCCCTCTGTCTTCGACAAAGGCGTCCTCGACGGCCCCGCCGCACAGCTCGCGGATCAGGCCGGCGGCGCGATGGAGCGCGGCATGCACGCCGTACGGGTCGACGCCGCGCTCGAAACGGTACGACGAATCGGTCTGCAGCCCGAGCCTCTTCGATGTCCGGCGGACCGTCTCCGGCATGAAATAGGCGCTTTCGAGGAACACGGCCGTCGTTGCGTCAGATATCTCGGTATTGGCGCCGCCCATCACGCCGGCGAGCGCGATCGCCCTGTCCGCGTCAGCGATCACCAGCATCTCGGGATCGAGCTCGCGCAAAACGCCGTCGAGCGTGGACAGCTTCTCTCCCTGACGGGCGTTCCTGATGAGTATCTGCTTGCCTGCGATGAGCCCGGCGTCAAAGGCATGGATCGGATGTCCGCATTCGAACAGCACATAGTTGGTGATATCAACGACGTTGTTGATCGACCGCAGCCCGACGTGCTGGAGCCGCCGTTTCATCCACTCCGGCGACGGGCCTATGTTAACGCCGGTTATCACCTGTCCGGTGTAGCAGGGACAGAGCGATTTGTTTTGAACCGAGACTATCAGGTGAGCGCTCTCTCCCGCTTTACGGCCGGCGGTCGCGCCCTGCGGTTTTCTTAACGGGACACCGGTAAGAGACGCGATCTCTCGCGCAACGCCGATGACGCTCAGGCAGTCGGGCCGGTTCGGCGTGACGCCGATGCTGAACACCGTGTCGTCCAGCCCCAGAACTTTCCTGATGTCGTCGCCGACCTTTGTCTCTTTCGAGAGGATCAAGAGGCCGCTGTGCTCTTCCCCCATCCCCAGCTCGCGAGAGGAGCACATCATGCCGTGGGACGTCACGCCGCGCAGAACCGTCTTTTCGATCTTCGTCCCGTTCGGCAGGACCGCCCCGATCTGCGCGACAGGAACATGATCTCCCTCGGCCATGTTCTTGGCTCCGCATACGATCGTCAGAAGCTCTTTGCCGACGTCGACCTGACAAACGGTCAGCCTGTCCGCGTTGGGGTGCTTTTCGATCTTCACGATGCCGCCGACCACGACATGGTCGAGCCCCGCGCCAAGCATCTCGACCGATTCGACCTCGAGCCCGCCCATGGTCAGGATATCGGCAAGCTCGCGCGGCGAGTGCGTGATATCGACGAATTCCCTTAACCAATTATACGTAACCAGCATAGCAATAATGACCGATGACCAATTAGCCAATGACCAACAAGGTGTTTTTCATGAATACCATGTTGGAGTTTGGCTCATTGGACATTGGACATTTCTCCTTACCTAGAATTGTTCCAAAAATCTGACATCATTCTCAAAAAAAAGACGGATATCGTTGACCCCGTATTTCAGCATGGCGATCCGCTCGATCCCCATGCCGAAGGCGAAGCCGGAATACTTTTCGCTGTCGTACTTCACGTGCCGGAACACTTCCGGGTGGATCATCCCCGATCCGAGGATCTCCAGCCAGCCGGTCGATTTGCAGACACGGCATCCCTTGCCGGAACAGATCACGCACGAGATGTCTACCTCGGCGCTCGGTTCGGTGAACGGAAAGAAGCTCGGACGGAAACGGACCTTGGTCTCCGCACCGAACATGGCGCGGCAGAAGACGGTCAGTACCCCTTTCAGGTCGGCAAAGGTGATATGCTCGTCGACCATGAATCCTTCGACCTGGTGGAACATCGGCGAGTGGGTGACATCCGCATCGCGGCGGTAGACCTTTCCCGGCGCAACGACGCGCAGAGGCGGCCGCATCGATTCCATGACGCGGATCTGCACGGGAGAGGTGTGCGTCCTCAGGAGGAGGTCGTCCTTGACGTAAAAGGTATCCTGCATGTCCCGCGCGGGATGAAGCTTCGGGATATTGAGGGCTTCGAAATTGTAATATTCGGTCTCGATCTCGGGGCCTTCCCGGACGGCGAAACCCATCCGGGTAAAAACGCCGAGCACTTCTTCCATCACCCTGTTTAACGGATGGCGCTTGCCGAGCACGGTCCTGCGCCCACTGAGCGTGACGTCGACCGACTCCGCCTTGAAGCGCAGATCGTCCTCGGCGCGTTTCAACTCGGAGTGCCGCCCGTCGATGCCCCGAGAGATGGCGTCCCTCGCTTCGTTGACCGCTTTCCCTACCGCCGGCTTCACCGAAGGGTCGACGGCGCCGAGGCTCTTGAGGAACTCGGTCACCGCTCCCTTCTTGCCGAGGTATTTCACCCGGACCTTTTCGATCTCGTCTACCGACGGGGCCGCTTTCAGGGCGGACATCGCCTCTTCGCGGACTGACGCGAGTTTTTCGATGATCTCTTGCATAGATCACACTGCGGCGCACGGAGTGCGCCCGGTTGGGGGAGGAAAAGGAAAGAGAAGCTCCGGATGGATCCCGGATTGTGCCGGCGCCTATGCGCGTGAGTGGGTACTGACGGTCAAAGCCGCCGCAAGCATCTTTCTCTTCCGCCCATGAAAACGTATTAAGCTTTCACCTGGCTGACGATCTTCTGAAAGATATCTGCGTTCCTGACGGCCATGTCCGCAAGTATCTTGCGGTCAAGCAGGATCCCGCCCTTTTTGAGGGCGCTGACGAACTTGCTGTACGAGTAGCCCTGCGCCTTGCAGGCAGCCCCGATCCGGACGATCCACAGCCCGCGCATGTCGCGCTTGCGGCCCTTGCGGTCTCGGTACTGATAGGTCAGCTTCTTCATTACCGCGTTGGACGCGGTGCGAAAAAGCTTGCTGCGGGCCCCTTTGAAACCTTTCGCCTGCTTGAGTATCTTGCGCCGCCTGCGTATTGACGCAGGAGCATTAGTTGCACGAGTCATTGTCCATCCTCCTTTTATTCGTACCGCGTACCGCGCACAGCGGGATCAAACGCCGTACGTTATTATTTACACCCCGACGTTGGCAGCATCCTGCGCATCTGATAGGCGTGCGCGGCCGAAACGACATCCGCCTTCTTGAGGAATCTTTTCCGTTTCCCCGCTTTGCCCGTCGCCAGATGGCCGCCGAACGCGCGCTGATGCTTCGCTTTGCCCGTCTTCGTTATCTTGAAACGCTTCGCCGCCGATTTTTTCGTCTTCACTTTAGGCATATGCAGACCTTCCCTTCGTTTACTTATTTATTTAGTTTATCCCGCTGCGGCGCAAAGACCATGATCATGATGCGACCCAGCATCTTCGGCCTCGACTCAAGCTGACCGACGGTTTGCACGTCCTTTATCATCCTGTCGAAGAGCTTCTGCCCGATCTCCGTATGAGCCATCTCGCGGCCCTTGAAGACCAGGACCACTTTCACCTTGTCGCCCTTGGTCAGGAACTCCATCATGTGACGAAGCTTCGTCTGGTAATCGTGATCGTCGATCGTCGGCCGGAGCTTGATCTCCTTCACCTTGATGATATGCTGCTTTTTCTTCGCCTCACGCTCGCGTTTCGTCTGCTCGTAGCGGAATTTTCCGTAATCCATGATACGGGAGACCGGAGGGTTCGCGTCGGGCGCCACTTCAACCAGATCGAGGTTGCTCTGCTCGGCAAGCTTCAGCGCCTGGTCGGTCGGTAGTATGCCAACCTGCATCCCGTCCTTGTCGATGACTCTCAGCTGCTTTGCCCGGATCTCACTGTTGATGCGGATATATTGAGAAATAACGACCCCCCTTTAGCGTTTTATGTTATGTATCGAGCGACCGTTTCGCGTCGATCTCTTCCTTGAGCATGGCGGACAGCTTCTCGACGGTCATGAAACCGAGGTCGCCCTTCTTCCGGCGCCTGACCGAGACGCCGCCCTGTTCGACCTCTTTGCCGCCGACTATGACGGCGTACGGGACCTTTTCGAGCTCCGCCTCGCGTATCTTGAAGCCGATCTTTTCGTTGCGATCGTCCAGAACGGCAGATACGCCCATTTGTTTTAGTATATCAAAAATATTCTGCGCGTACACCTTTTGATTGTCGGTTATCGGAAGCACCTTGACCTGCAGCGGCGCGAGCCACAGCGGGAAATCGCCCGCGTAGTGCTCGATCAGGACGCCGATGAAGCGCTCCATGCTCCCGAGGACCGTCCGGTGGACCATCACCACCCGGTGCTCTTTGCCGTCGTCGCCGATATAATTGACGTTGAACCGCTCGGGGAGATTGAAGTCGACCTGTATCGTCGGCCCCTGCCATCCCCTGCCGATCGCATCGATCATCTTCACGTCGATCTTCGGCCCGTAGAAGACGCCCGCGCCGGGGTCGACGACATACTTCACGCCAAGCGAATCGAGGGCCTCGGTCAGCGCCGCCGTCGCCCTCGTCCAGTTCTCCTCGCTGCCGACGAACTTCTCCGGCCGGGTGCTGAGCGCCACTTCGTACGTAAAACCGAACAGGTTCATCATGTATTGCGCCAGCTTGATCACATCCGTGATCTCATCCTTGAGCTGGTCGGGGCGGCAGAAGATGTGGGCATCGTCCTGGGTGAACCCGCGAACGCGCATCATCCCGTGCAGCACGCCGCTCTTCTCGTAGCGGTAGACGGTGCCGAGCTCGCCCCATCGGAGCGGCAGATCACGGTAGCTGCGCAGCTGCGTCTTGTACATCAGGATATGGCCGGGACAGTTCATCGGTTTGACGATATATTCCTGCCCGTCGATATCCATCGGCGAATAGAGGTTCTCCTTGTAGAAATCCCAGTGGCCGCTCTGTTTCCAGAGATCGACCTTCGCGATGTGCGGTATGTAGACGATATCATATCCGTTTCTGTTGTGGATATCCCGCCAGAAAGTCTCGATCGTATTGCGGATCCGCGCCCCTTTCGGATGCCAGTAGATCAGCCCCGCGCCTCCCTCGTCGTGCATGCTGAAGAGGTCGAGATCCTTGCCTATCTTCCGGTGGTCGCGCTTTTTCGCCTCTTCGAGCTTGAAGAGATACTCCTTGAGCGACTTCTTGTCGAGGAACGCGGTGCCGTAGATCCGCTGCAGCATCTTGTTCTTCTCG
>JAKLEM010000032.1 GCA_022711655.1 Candidatus Auribacterota bacterium | reverse complement strand
ATCCCCGCGTCGACGATAACGAAGCGCTTGCCGGTCTCCTTGACGTAGCGGACCTGCGTCACCAGGATCCCCGCGTTGCCGGAGATGAACCGTCCCGGCTCGAGGATGATCCGCGCGTTGACCTTCCGCAGCTTCGGCAGGACCTTCGCCGCGAATTCGTCGGCCGTCTGCGGCCGCTCCCCGCTGTAGATGATGCCGAGGCCGCCGCCGATGTCCAGATAGTCGAGGCGGACGCCGATATCGGCCAGGTTGTCGATGAACGGGATGATCTTGTCGATCGCGTCGAGATACGGCCCTACCTGCGTGATCTGCGACCCGATGTGCATGTGCACGCCGGTTGCCTTCACCGATCTCATCTTCCTGATATCGTGATACAGCTCGAACGCCCGGTCGAGGTCGAGCCCGAACTTGTTCTCTTTCTTGCCCGTCGAGATGTACTGGTGCGTCTTCGGGTCGACGTCCGGGTTGACGCGTATCGCGACCGGCGCGACCGTCTTCAGCCGCGCGGCCACCGCGGCGATCGTCTCGAGCTCCTGGCTCGATTCTACCGTAAAGAACAGGATCCCCTTGCGCAGCGCGAACTCGATCTCTTCCCTGCTCTTGCCGACGCCGGCGAACACGATCTTCTTCGTGTCGGCGCCCGCCGCGGCCGCGCGGAACAGCTCGCCGCCGCTCACGACGTCGAAGCCGCAGCCCAGCCTCCCGAGCGAGCGCAAAACGGCGACGTTGGAATTGCTCTTAATGGAGTAACAGATCAGCGCGTCGACCTGCTCGAACGCCCGCTGCAGCTTCAGGAAATGGTCTGTCAGCGTCTTATGGCTGTAGACGTAGCACGGCGTCCCGGCCTCTCTGGCTATCTTCTCGACCGGTACGCCCTCCGCGTACAGCTTGCTGCCTTTGAAATGAAAGTCATGCATAGAGTGGGCTCCTTACGCCTTGCTGCCGAGCTTTGTCTTCCACGCCCGCAGTTCCTTTTCCACGTTCGCGGGCGCCGTGCCGCCGAACGACTTCTTGGCCCGGACGCACGAATCGATATCGCAGATCGCGTGCACGTCCTTCTCAAACTCCGGCGCGTACGACTTCAGCGTCTGCAGGTCCAGATGGTATATCTCGACCGCCTTGCCGGCGCAGTCGCCGACGAGCCTGCCGACGATCGCGTGCGCCTTCCGGAACGGGACGCCCTTTGCGACCAGGTATTCCGCCAGGTCGGTCGCGTACGAGAAATCCCCGTCGAACCGTATCCGCTTGTGCTCTTTCACCTCGACGTGCGCCACCATTGCCGCCATGACCGACAGCGCGCCCGCGACGGTGTCGACGGAGTCGAACAGCGGCTCCTTGTCCTCCTGCATGTCCCTGTTGTAGGCCAGCGGCAGCCCCTTCATCATGACGAGCACGCTCACCAGGTTCCCGTACAGCCTCCCCGTCTTACCCCGGGTAAGCTCGGCGACGTCGGGGTTCTTTTTCTGCGGCATGATGCTCGAGCCGGTGCAGAACGACTCGTCGATGTCGATCATCTTGAACTCGGTGCCCGCCCAGAGGATCAGCTCCTCGCTGAGCCGCGACAGGTGCATGCCGATAATGGCCGCGCTGCCGAGGAATTCGAGCACAAAATCCCTGTCGGCGACGGCGTCCATGCTGTTGCGCGAGACCGCCGCGAACCCGAGCTCTTTCGCGACCGCCTGCCGGTCGATCGGCAGCCCCGTGCCGGCGAGGGCGCACGAGCCGAGCGGAAGGACGTTGATCCGCGGCAGCGATTCCGTCAGCCGCGCCTTGTCCCTCTCGAACATCTCTATATATGCCAGCATGTGGTGCGCGAACAGCACCGGCTGGGCGTGCTGCATGTGCGTGTAGCCGGGTATGATGCTCCCCTTGTGCTTTTCGGCGAGCTTCAGCATAGCCTTCTGGAGCTCGGCGATCAGGCCGATGATCACGGCTACCTGCTCCCGCAAATAAAGTCTCGTATCGAGCGCGACCTGGTCGTTGCGGCTCCGCGCCGTGTGGAGCTTCTCGCCGGCCGGGCCGATCCGCTTCGTCAGAGCCCCCTCGACGTTCATGTGGACGTCCTCGAGTGCCGGGTCGAACACGAACGTGCCCGCTTCGATCTCTTTCAGTATCTCCCGCAGCCCTCTGACGATCTGATCTTTCTCCTGCGACGAAATGATCCCGCATTTCGCCAGCATCTTCGCGTGCGCGACGCTCCCCGCGATATCGTAGGGGGCCAGCCGGCAGTCGAACGACACCGACTCCGAATACCGGTCGACCATGCTGTCCGTCGCCTTGCTGTACCTTCCGCTCCAGAGTTTCTTCGCCATAGTCCCTCTATGTTATTTCCTGCGCTCTAATTCCAGCATCTTCCTGATCTTCAGCCGCAGCGCATTCAGCCGGATGAAACCTTCCGCGTCCTTCTGGTTGTACGCACCTTTGTCCTTCTCGAACGTGACGATGTCCGGGCGGTACAGCGAGCGCGGCGACTTCCTGCCGGCCACGATGCAGTTCCCCTTGTAGAGCTTCAGCCGGACGGTGCCGGTGACGTTCTTCTGCGACTCGTCGACCATCGCGTTCAGCATCTCCATCTCGGGCGAATACCAGAAGCCGTAATAGACCAGTTCCGCGTATTTGGGGATCAGTGAATCGCGCAGGTGCATCACCTCGCGGTCCATCGTGATCGACTCGAGGGCGCGGTGCGCGGCGTGCAGGACCGTCCCCCCCGGCGTCTCGTAGACGCCGCGCGACTTCATCCCGACAAACCGGTTCTCGACCATATCGACGCGGCCGACGCCGTTCTCGCCGCCGATCTCGTTCAGCAGGCTGAGCAGTTTGAACGGCGGGAGCTTCTTCCCGTCGACAGAGACCGGCGTCCCCTTGTCGAACCCGATCTCGACGTATGTCGGCTTGTTCGGCGCCTCCTCGGGCGACTTGCTCAGGAGGAACATCTCCTTGTGCGGCTCGGTCCACGGGTCCTCGAGGATCCCTCCTTCGAAGCTGATGTGGAACAGGTTCCGGTCGCTGGAATACGGCTTCGCCTTCGTCACCGGGACGGGGATGCCGTGTTTCTTCGCATAGTCGATCAGCGATTCGCGCGAGTCGAAATCCCATTCGCGCCACGGCGCGATCACCTTGATCTTAGGCTCGAGCGCGAAATAGGTCAGCTCGAAGCGGACCTGGTCGTTCCCCTTGCCGGTCGCCCCATGGCAGACGGCGTCCGCCTTCTCCTTGCGCGCGATCTCGATCTGCTTTTTCGCGATCAGCGGCCGCGCGATCGATGTCCCCATCATGTAGACGCCCTCGTAGAGTGCGCCCGCCCTGATCACCGGATAGACGAAGTCGCGGACGAATTCCTCGCGCAGGTCCTCGATGTAGATCTTGGACGCGCCCGTCTTGATCGCCTTTTCCTTCAGGCCCGTCAGCTCCTGCCCCTGCCCGAGGTCCGCGGCGAACGCGATCACCTCGCAGTTGTACGTCTCCTTAAGCCACTTGATGATCACCGACGTGTCCAGCCCGCCGGAATACGCCAATACGACCTTTTTCATTTCCCCTCCGGATGACATTAATTATCCCATCAGCAGCGCCAAGATCGCCTTCTGCACGTGCAGCCGGTTCTCGGCCTGGTCGAATACCACCGAATGCTTCCCGTCGATAACGTCAGCGGTGATCTCCTCGCCCCGGTGCGCCGGCAGGCAATGCATCACCATGCAGTCCCTTTTCGCGAGCGCGACGAGCTGGGCGTTCACCTGGTAGGGCCGGAACGCGCGGATCTTCTCGTCCCGCTCCTTCTCCTGGCCCATGCTGACCCAGACGTCGGTGTAGAGCACGTCGGCGCCGAGCGCCGCGGCTTGCGGGTCGACGGTCACCGTGAAGCGGCCTTTCTGGCTCGTGAACGCTCGCACCGCCTTCTGCACCGCCGCGGAGGGCGGATATTTCTTCGGCGTGGCGATCGTCAGCTCGATGCCGGCCTTGATCGCCGCGTAGATCCACGAGTGCGCCATATTGTTCGAGCCGTCGCCGATATAGGCGACCTTGAGTCCCTGCAGCCGCTTCTTCCTTTCGAGGATAGTGAAGAGGTCGCACAGCACCTGGCACGGATGCGAGAGGTCGGTCAGGCCGTTGATCACCGGTATAGACGCGTTCTTCGCGAACTCGACGATCTCGTTGTGGTCGAACGTCCGTATCACGATGCCGTTCAGGTAACGCGACAGGACCTTCGCGGTGTCGGCGATCGATTCTCCCCTGCCGATCTGCACGTCTTCCGTCCTCAGGAAGGTGGAATAGCCGCCCAGCTGCCTGATCGCGACCTCGAACGACACGCGCGTGCGCGTCGACGATTTCTTGAAGATCAGTCCGAGCGCCTTGTCCCTAAGCAGCTTCGGCTGGTTCCTTCTCTTCAGCTTCGCGGCAAGCGCGAGTATCTTCTCTATGTCTGCCAGCGACAGGTCCGCCAGCGAAATAAGGTCTTTCTTCATATCACATTTCCTTCAGCACGCTCTCGAATATCCCGATCGCCGCGTCGATCTCCTTCTTCGTCACGATCAATGCCGGCATCCACCGCAGGACTTTCTCGTTGGTGCAGTTGATCAGGAGCCCCTTGGTCATGCATTTCCTGACGATGTCCGACCCGTCCCGGTCAAGCTCGAGGCCGATCATCAGGCCGATGCCGCGGATATCCCTGATCACCGGAAAGTCCTCCGCGAGCGACTTCAGTTTCTTTTTCAGGCAATCTCCCATATCGATCGCGTTCTTGAGCAGCTTCTGCTTCCTGATCGTGTCGAAGACCGCGACCGCCGCGGCGCACGCGAGCGGGTTGCCGCCGAACGTCGAGGCATGCGTCCCCGGCCCGAGCACCGACGAGATATCGTTCTTCACCACCATCGCCCCGATCGGCACGCCGCCCCCCAGGCACTTCGCCAGGGTCATGACGTCGGGCACCACGCCGTAATTCTGATAACAGAACATCCTGCCGGTACGCCCCATCCCCGTCTGCACTTCATCAAATACGAGCAGAAGGCCGTGCTGATCGCAGATCTTCCGCAGCTCGTGATAGTACTCTTTGCTCTCGAGGTTGATGCCGCCCTCGCCCTGGATCGGCTCGAGCATGATCCCCGCCGTCTTCGCGTTTATCGCCGCCTTCAGCGCGCCGATGTCGCCGAGCCTGACATATTTAAAGCCGGGCACCAGCGGGCGGAACCCTTCGTGGTATTTCTCCTGTCCGGTCGCGGTGATCGCCGCGAGCGTCCTGCCGTGGAACGACTGGACCATCGTGACGATCTCGTAGCGCCCTTTTTTGGAACCGTGCTTTCTGACCAGCTTGATCGCCGCTTCGTTCGCCTCGGCGCCGCTGTTGCAAAAGAACACCCTCCCGCCGAACGATTCCTTGGAGATGATCTCCGCAAGCCGCCCCTGCAGCTCGTTGTAATAGTTATTCGACATATGGAGGAGCCTGTCGGACTGCTTCTTGATCGCCGACACGACCGCGGGATGGCAGTGCCCGAGCCCGCTGACGCCCCACCCCGGGAAGAAATCGAGGTATTTCGTCCCCTTGTCGTCCCACAGGTACGACCCCTTTCCCTTCACAAAAACCACCGGGATCCTCTTGTAGGTGTTCAGCACATACTTGTCGTACAGATTGATCGTCTTGTTCATTTTTCTTTTTTCTCCTCGTCTTTCGCCGCGCCAGGACCTATTTCAATATCTCCGTTCCGACTCCCCTGTCGGTGAACACCTCCAGCAGGAGCGAGTGCTTGATCCTGCCGTCGATGATATGTATTTTTTTCACGCCGGCGTTGATCGCGCTGACGCACGCCTTGACCTTCGGTATCATCCCGCCCTCGATGATGCCACAGGAGACCAGCGACGCGACGTCCCTGGTACGCAGCGTCGAGATGACCGAACCCTCGTCTTTCGGGTCCTTCATGATCCCCTTGACGTCCGTCATCAGGACGAGCTTCTCCGCCTTGAGCGCCGCCGCGATCTCGCACGCCACGGTATCGGCGTTGATGTTGTACCGCGCGCCGTCCCTGCCGACGCCGACCGGCGCGATCACCGGAAAGCTGTTCACATCGGCGATCTTCCTGATCGGCTTTACGTTGATCTTCACCACGTCGCCGACGAAACCGATGTCGATCTTCGCCTTCTTCCCGGTCGTCTTGTCGACCTCCTCGACCATATGCTTCTTCGCGACGATCACCCTGTCCCTGCTGGTGAGGCCGCCCGCGTCGCCCCCGTAGCCCTTGATCTTCTTCACGATCCGCGCGTTGATATCCGAGAGGACCTCGTCGACGATGCTGACCGTCTTCTCGTCGGTGACCCGGAGGCCGTGCACGAAGTTCGGGGCGATCCCCGACTCCTTCATCCGCGCGCTGATCGCGTTGCCGCCGCCGTGGATCAGGACCGGCCTGATCCCTACGCACTCGAGGAACACGATATCCCTGAGCAGGCTGTCCGCGTGCTCGTTGTCGACCATCGCGCTCCCGCCGTACTTGATGACCACATACTTGTCACGGTACTGCTGCATGTACGGTAGCGCCTCGACCAGCACCGCCGCCTTTTCGATATATCGTTCCATCGCAATATCTCCGCCGATAACTCTATACGTTTATATCCACATACGCGTGCGAGAAATCGCACGTCCAGACCCGCGCCTTGCCTTTACCGATGCCCAGCCCAATATCGAACGTGATCTCTTTTTCCTTAAAAGCCTTCTTCAGCTCGTCATACCCGGCCGCGCCCGCCGAGCCGCGCTTTACCGCCTGCCTGCCCGAGATCGAGATCGATACTTTCTCCTCGCATACCTCGGCGCCGGACGCGCCGACCGCCGCCATGATACGCCCCCAGTTCGGGTTCTCGCCGTAGATCGCGACCTTCAGGAGGTTGTAATTGGCCACCGCGTTCGCCGCCAGCTTCGCGTCCGCGTCGCTCTTCGCTCCGGAGACGTTGATCTCGACGAACTTGGTCGCCCCTTCGCCGTCTTTGACGATCTTTTTCGCCAGCGTTTCAGTCACCAGGTCAAGGGCCGCGCAAAACGCGTTGAAATCGGCCCCCTTCGCCCTTATCGGCCTGTTGCCCGCGCATCCGTTGGCGAGGACCAGCACCGTGTCGTTGGTGCTCCGGTCGCCGTCGACCGAAATGCAGTTAAAGCTTTTGTTCACCGCCGCCTTGAGAGCCGCCGAGAGCATCGGCCGGGAGATGGCCGCGTCGGTCGTAATGAACGAGAGCATCGTCGCCATGTTCGGGTATATCATGCCGGCGCCCTTCGCGATCCCGCCGACTATCACGTCTTTGCCGCCGATCCTGACCGCGATGCAGACCTCTTTCGGCATCGTGTCGGTCGTCATGATCCCTCTCGCCGCGTCGTGCCCGCCGTCAGGCGACAGCTGCCTGCTGAGCGTCTCGATCCCCGCGACGATCTTGTCGATGGGAAGCTGCTTGCCGATAGATCCCGTCGAGCAGACGCCGACCAGCTTCTGCGACTGCAGGCCGAGCACCTTCTGCGTCCGGAGCGCCATCGCGCGCGCGTTCGCGATCCCCTCTTTCCCCGTCGCGGCGTTCGCAATCCCGCTATTGATAATGACCGCCTGGATCCTGCCGCCCCGCACATGCTCGCGCGTCACCTTCACGGGCGCGGCACACACTTTGTTGGTCGTAAAAACGCCGCAGGCGACCGCCGGCACGTCGCTGGTGATCATGGTCAGGTCGAGCGTGCCGCGCTCCTTGATACCGCAGTTGATCGCGCCAGCCTGAAAACCCTTCGGATTCGTTATGCTTCCGCCGATTATCTTCATATGAGCCCCATCGTCTCCTTGAACCCGAACATGATGTTCATGTTCTGTATCGCCTGCCCGGCGGCGCCTTTCACCAGGTTGTCGATCGCCGATATGACGATCATCCTGCCCGAGTCCTCGTCGACGTGCACGCCGATATCGCAGTAGTTGAGCCCCGTGACGTTCTTGGTCTGCGGGAACTCCCCTTTCTTCAGCACCCTGACGAAACATTCCCTCCTGTAATAACCCCGGTAGAATCCGACCGCCTCGTCTGTCGTCATCTTCTTGTTCAGCTTGAGGTATATCGTCGAAAGGATACCCCTGTTCATCGGGATCAGGTGCGGGGTAAAGACCATGTTGACGTCCTGTTTCGCCACCGCCGACAACTCCTGCTCGATCTCCGGCGTGTGCTGATGAGAGCCGACCTTGTACGCCTTGATCGACTCGTTGCACTCCGGGAAATGGAGGGCGTCCGACGGCACCCTGCCCGCGCCCGAGGCGCCGCTCTTCGCGTCGATGACGATATCGGACGGATCGACGATCCCCTCGGCGAGCGCGGGGAGGGTCCCCAGCAGAGCCGACGTGGGATAGCATCCCGGGTTCGCCACGAGGTTCGCCTTCTTGATCCTGGCGCGGTAAAATTCGGGGAGGCCGTACACGGCGGTCTCGAGCAGGTCTTCTTCGATGTGGCTCACGCCGTACCAGGTAGGATACAGAGACTTGTCCTTCAGCCGAAAATCGGCCGAAAGGTCGATAACCCTCAGCTTGTTCTCGAGGAGCCGGCCGGCGACGTTCATCGCCGCCTTGTGCGGCAGCGACAGGAAGACGACGTCCGCAGCATCGGCGACGTTCAGAACGTCCATGTTCGTGAACGACATGTCGATCATCTTGCCGAAATACGGAAAGACTTCCTCGACCGGCTTGTTCGCGCTCGACTGCGAGACGAGCGCCTTGATCTTCACCTTGGGGTGCCGGAGAAGTATCCTGATCAGCTCCTGCCCCGCGTACCCCGTCGCACCCACGATCGCAACGTCAATCATACTGTCCTCTCCGTGAATCAAAAAGCCCCGAGCACGGTAACCCGGGGCTTTTCTGATTGTAGTTGAGAAAAGAAGCTCTGATTACCTCTTCGAATACTGGAATCTCTTTCTTGCCCCCTTCTGGCCGTACTTCTTGCGTTCCTTCATGCGAGGGTCTCTCGTCAGAAGGCCCGCCTTCTTGAGCGGCTTGCGAAGGGCGACGTCCGCCTTGCACAACGCGCGGGTGATACCGTGGCGTAGCGCTCCGGCCTGGCCGGACAGCCCGCCTCCCAGCACCTGGGCGATGACGTCGAACTTGCCGATGTTGTTGGTCAGCTCGAACGGCTGCATGACGATCCGCTTGAGCGTGTCTCTCATGAAGTAGGCGTCGACCGTCCTGTCGTTGATCTTCATCTCCCCTTTGCCCAGGAAGATGCGGACCTTGGCGGTCGATGTTTTCCTTCTGCCTGTTGCGTAGAATGCTGCTTCGGTTGACATATTCCTCCTTAGATCACGCGAGTTTCAATAACTCGGGTTTCTGCGCGGCCTGCTCGTGCTCGGGGCCCGCGTACACTTTCAATTTCTTCAGGACCTTGTCCGACAGCTTGTTATCGGGCAGCATCCGCTTCACCGCGAGGAAGACGACCTTCTCGGGATTTTTCTTTATCATCGTCTCGAACGACTCGTACCTGAGCCCGCCCGGGAACCCGGTATAATGTTTGTATTCCTTGGTCGTGGCCTTCTTGCCGGTCAGGACGACCTTCGAGGCGTTGATCACGACCACGAAATCGCCCGTGTCCATATGCGGCGTGTACATCGCCTTGTGCTTGCCGCGAAGGATATCGGCGACCCGCGTCGACATCCGGCCGAGCGGATACTGGCTCGCGTCGACGACATACCACTTTCTGATGACATCAGTCGGTTTTGCGCTATACGTTTTCATCTCTCTCCCAGCCTTTCGTATAATTCACCGCCCCGCCGTCCCGAATCGGTACGGAACACCCGGCGGCCCTCTCTCCGAGGTGTAAAGAAGAGCTTAAACTCTATCATTTTTCGTTTAATTGTCAATAGGATATCTTGATATTTTTTCTTTTCAAAGGAAGCGGCGGACAGGGAGTCCCTTCGTCAGCACCGCGAGATTTTCCCCAGCGAGGAAAATCTCGCTCGGCGACAATTCTCGCTCGTCCCTCGCTCACGCTCGGGACACCATGCCCGCTCGAATTGTCAACGTGCTGACAAAGGGACTCCCTATCCTCCGCTAAGAGATCATCGTTTCATCAACACTCTAACAATTTTCTTTGCCGCATCGCCCCGGCCGTACGGGTTGACGGTGCGCGACATCCTTTTGTACGAACCGGGATCGCGCAGCAGCTTTTCCGCTTCGCGGACGATCGTCGCGGCGCAGGTCCCGACCAGCTTCGACGCGCCGGACTCGACGACCTCAGGCCGCTCGGTCGTCTCGCGCATCACCAATACCGGCTTCCCTAATGACGGCGCCTCTTCCTGGACGCCGCCCGAGTCGGAGATGATGAAATGAGCCGCCTTCATCATCAGTGCAAACTGTTCATACTCAAGAGGTTCTATCAGGCGGATACGGTCGCACTTCGACAGGATCTCATAAACCGGCTTGCGCACATTCGGGTTGAGGTGGACCGGATAGACGATCTCGACGCCGGGGTTCCTCTGCGCAATGGCAAGCAGCGCCCTGCATATATTCTCGAACGGCTCGCCGAAGCTCTCGCGGCGGTGCGCGGTCACCAGGATCATTTTCCCGGACACAGCGGCCGGCAGCTTTCGCCCGCTGCCCTTCCGCTTGAGGATCATCAGGAGGGCGTCGATGCTGGTGTTGCCGGTGAGGAAAATATGTTTCTTGTCGATCCCCTCTTTCAGGAGCGCATCGGCCGCTCTCCGCGACGGCGCGAAATGGTATTCGGCCATCGCCGTCAGGGCTCGCCGGTTGAACTCCTCGGGATACGGGTTGAAACGGTCGTAGGTCCTGAGCCCCGCCTCAATATGACCGACGGGTACCTTCTGGTAAAAGCTCTCCATCCCGACGGCCATCGCCGTCGTCGTGTCGCCCTGGACCAGGACCACATCGGGACACACGCGCGCGATAACGTCTTTTATCTTCTCGAGCGTCCGCACCGTGATCGTCGTCAGCGTCTGGTTCGGCTGCATCAGGTCCAGGTCGATGTCGGGAACGATGCCGAAGATCTTCAGCACCTGGTCGAGCATCTGCCGGTGCTGGGCCGTCACGCAAACCACCGTGCGGAACTGCCGCGGATGTTTCTTCAGCTCGATGACGACCGGCGCCATCTTGATGGCCTCCGGCCTCGTACCGAATACGACAAGCACCGTTCTCATGTCACACGCCCTTCCCCTTTATTATCAGCATCAGCGTCCGCAGCACGATCTTGAAGTCGTTCCACAGCGACCAGTTGTCGATATAGTCGAGGTCGATCCTGACCCGCTCGTCGAACTCCTTTATTCCGACGCCCGCGACCTGCCAGCTTCCCGTGATCCCCGGCTTCATCGACAGCCTGCGGCGCTGCCAGGGGTAATATTTTTCGACCTCTTCAGGAAGGGCGGGCCGCGGCCCGACGATGCTCATCTCCCCGAGCAGGACGTTGATCAGCTGCGGGACCTCATCGATGTAATACTTCCGCAGCCACCGACCAACGCGCGTCACGCGCGGGTCCTGCTCCATCTTGAAAACCGGCCCCTGCACCTCGTTGAGGTCCGACAGCCCGAATTTGAAATCCTCCGCCCTGTTCACCATGGTACGGAACTTGACGATCCTGAAGCGCCTCCCCCGCAGGCCGACGCGCACCTGGGTGAAAAAGATAGGGCCGCGCGAATCAAGCTTGATGAGGATCGGCACGACGATGAACACCAGCCAGCAGTACCACAGCAGGACAAACGCGCCGATAAAATCGAGGATATGCTTGCAGAAGAGCTGCCAGACCTTCTGCGGCAGGGCGCTGATCGTGATCGCGGGGACGCCGCAGAACTGGCCGCCGGACAGCCGCGCGATCCGCATGTCGAGAAAATCCGCCAAAAGACGAACCGTGATCCCCTGCTGTTCGCAGGCGTAGATCGCGTCTTTCAGGACGCTGAGGTGCTCGTTGTCCATCACGAAGACGATCTCGTCCGGCGACGCCTCGTGGATGACCCGGTCAAGCTCGTTGACCTGCCCGAGGTACTTTACCCCCTCGACCGGCGCGCTGCCTTCGAAACGCCCGACCAGGACACAGCCCGCGACCGTCGCCCCTTTCGGCACATGCCCGCCGATCAGCCGCGCGGCGCGCTCGATCCCCTTGCGGTCACCGGCGATGACGATGCGGTGGATGCCGTATTCCTTCGGCAGGAATATGCCGGCGCAGAGCGAAACGGCTCCCCTGCCGGCCATCATGATGACGACATTGAACAGGCCGAACAGCCCGATAAAGATACGGCTGACGTAGTGGACCTTGCAGGCGAACAGGATGACGATGATAAGCGATATCCCCGCGGCGACCGATGTTGCGATGGCCAGCGCCCCTCTCGCCGGGGTGAACCTCGCGTCGTACAGGCCGCGCGCCTTGAAAATGATCAGCCAGAGCGGGACGATAACCGCCAGCAACCAGAGGTACTCGCGGAGGGGATACATCGCCGCATAGGCCTCGGGGAGGTGCCGCACCTTCGCCTCGTAGGCGGCAAAGAACGCGCCGGCGATGTAGAGGATGTCGAAAAAGAGATGAACGCCCCGGGATATCTTATGCTTTTCGGCTGAATGCATGGGGCGTATTGTACTAAACATCCATTTAAAGACAAACGCAAATTATCTCGCACCAAATTGTCATTCTGAGCGATAGCGAAGAATCTCACAGCTTGCGCCTTCTCTTTGCGAGATCCTTCGCTTCGCTCAGGATGACGTTCGACCTGGCGACTTACGTTCACTCTGTTCCGTAAGTCGCGGTCTCAAGTCACTTCCCTAAGATCGCCTTCAGGTCCTCGTCAGGCGTCGTGATCAGCTTCAGGTCGAACGCCTGCTGAAGCACCTTGAAGACGTTCGGCGTGATGAACGCCGGAGGCGTCGGGCCGACCCTGATCCCCTTCACGCCGAGGTGGAACAGCGACAGCAGGATCGCCACCGCCTTCTGCTCGAACCACGACAAGACCAGCGACAGCGGCAGGTCGTTGACGCCGCACTTGAAGACGCCCGCCAGCGCCACCGCGATCTGGACCGCCGAGTAGGCGTTGTTGCACTGCCCGAGGTCGATCAGGCGGGGTATCCCGTCGATCGCCCCGAAGTCGAGGTTGTTGAACCGGTACTTGCCGCACGCGACCGTCAGGATCACGCAATCCTGCGGCACCTTCTCGGCCAGCTCGGTGTAGTAGTTGCGCCCCGGCTTCGCCCCGTCGCACCCGCCGATCAGGAAGAAGCGGCGTATCTTGCCCGCCTTGACCGCGGCGATGATCTTATCGGCCAGCGCGAGGACGTTGGAGTGATGGAACCCCGTCGTCAGCGGCTTGCCCGGGTTCTCGGGAAGCGGCGGCAGCTCGAGCGCCTTCTTGATGATCGGCGAGAAATCGTGCCCCTTGATGTGCGCCACGCCCGGGACGGCGGTGATGCCGCAGGTAAAGAGCCGATCCTTGTAGCTTTCCTTCGGTATCAGGACGCAGTTGGTCGTCGCGAGCATCGCTCCGGAGAAGGCGTCGAACTCCTCCTTCTGCTTCTGCCACGCCCCGCCGTAGTTGCCCACGAGGTGCTTGAACTTCTTCAGCTCCGGATAGCCGTGCGCCGGCAGCATCTCGCTGTGCGTGTAGATGTTGATCCCCTTGCCCTCCGTCTGCTTGAGGAGCTCGTACAGGTCGAGCAGGTCATGGCCGGTCACCACGATGCCGGGCCCTTTCTTCGTCCCCGTCGGCACCGACGCCGGCACCGGCATGCCGAACCGGCCGGTGTTCGCCTTGTCCAGCAGCTCCATCACGCGCAGGTTCATCTCGCCGCACTTCAGGACCGCAGCGATATGGTCGTTCAGGTCGAAGTCCGCGTTGGTGATCGTCTTGAACAGAGCCTCGTGCATGAAGGCGTCGACCGCCTCGTCGCGCGCGCCGAGCTGGCGGGCGTGGTACGCGTAGGCCGCGATCCCCTTCAGCCCGAAGACCAGCGTATCCTGCAGGCTGGAAATGTCTTCATTTTTGCCGCAAACTCCCATCGCGGTGCACCCCGTCCCCTTCGCCGTCTGCTCGCACTGATAACAGAACATGCTCATCTCATACCTCCTTGTTTGTTAATCATTTTTCTGCCCTTTCGTTTCATTCAACAACGTCCCTATCGATATCCCTTCAAGGTCTCCGAGAACCTTCTTTTCGATCTCCCGGATCTTATGCCGCAGCACGCACGTCGATCGGTTGTGGCATATCTTCTGACGGAACATGCATTCCGTCAAGTTGACTTCGCCCTGAAACACTTCCATCACGTCGGTCAGGAATATCTCCTCCGGCTTCCTGCCAAGCACGAACCCCCCTCCTTTCCCTTCAGTCGACCTCAGGACCTTCCGGTCCCTCAGGTCATTCAACAGCCGCCGCAGATAGGCGTACGGTATCCGCTCCTCTTTCGCGATCAGCGACGCCGGCACCGGCTCGCCAGCGCGCTGCGCGATCTTCACCAGCGCCCTCACCGCGTAATCCGTATTCTTCGTCAGCAATTTCATACCGCGCCCTTTTACTGACACCAATATAGTATCAGTTTGTTTTCATGTCAAATATTATTTTAGGAATTATCAGGCAGGCGGGGAGTGTCCGCGTCAGCATCGCAAGATTTTCCCCTGCGAGGAAAATCTTGCTCGGTGACAATGCTCGCTCGTCCCGCCTTACGGCGGGACACCGTGCCCGCTCGCATTGTCAACGTGCTGACGCGGACACTCCCCGCCTGCCTTCTCGCAATACAGATCCGAGCGCAGTGAGTGAAGTCGAGAAGTTGCCTGCGGAATTTACTTGATTTCTACGACAGCCTGTGCTACATTTATTATTGAGAATAGCACGACTATCAAACGTGCGAAAGGAGGTACCTATGTGCAAAACGTGCGGGTGCAAGACGAAGAAGGGCAAGTAGTATTCAGCTTCTTTTCAGCGCAATAAGGCATGCGTCCCTTCGGGGGAGCATGCCTTATTCTTTTTCCATCTGACTCAGGTAAGACCGCGCGGCGGCGGCAAAGTGGGTACCGCTGCGGGCTGACAGGCCGGAGAATATCTTTTTTGCCTCTTTCCTGTCCCCTTTCTCGCACAGCAGAAGCCCCTTGTTGAAAAGCGCCGCTTCCGCGAAATATCCCGTGGCCCCTGCCTTGATCACTTTCTCGAAACAGGCGGCGGCCTCACGGTCGCGTTTCTTCATCATATAGCATTCGCCCAGCAGGAGGAACGCCTCTTCCGCGATCTCGCGTTCGGACGACCCCGACGCCGCCTCCAGTTTCTCGATGGCCGCGTCAACGCACCGCAGCCGCTTTTCGCACTTGCCGCCGGCCAGCTGAGCGGCCTCCGCCATGGCGCCGCCGGAGAACCGTTTCGCGTACATCGCCGCGCAGTCGCGCGCGGCCCGGTATTCACCCGCGTCGAAATACCTGTTCATCAGAGAGAAGAGCCCGGCGCCTGCCCTGTCCGCCGCGACGCCCGGGGCGTCAAGCAGGCTTCGCATCTTCTCGATATCGAAATAAGAGGACACCCCCGTCTTCCCGAGCGCGTAGAATCTATCCGCGATCGCGCCGCACGCCGCCGAATACTCCCGCGGGGCGATCGTCTTTTTTGCCAGATCGGCGTACGCCTTGTAATAGCGGAACGCCTCGTCATACGCCCTTGCCTCGAACGCCGCAGCCGCTATCTCCCGAAGTCCATCCGCAGTGCTGGCATCCCCTGCTTTACCCGCGAGACTGACATAGTCGCGCGCGAACGCCGCCGTCACGTCTTCCATCAGCGGGCGCGTCACCATCTCTTTGAGATAGCTCTTCATCGCATCGATTCCCGCCCGCCTGAGCGTTTTTCTCAACGAGCTGAACTGCGCGTCGGCCTCGCCGAACCGGGACCTCCTGAACAAGGCCAGGCCTTTCAGATACAGCGTTTCAGGATCATTCTTCACGCCGATATCGTCGAGCCGGTCGATCGCTGCCTGATAGACGCTGTCCGAGAACCTCTCGAACAGGCGGTACGCCTCCGGCCCGCCCTCTTCCGCAAGATCCTCCATCCTCGAGAGCGCGCCCTTCACGTCATTCAGCCCCGGCTGCGCTTTCGCCAGGAACAGCTCAAGCTCCGCTTGGTTCGTTGCGTGAACGCCGGCCGCGGAGCTATCGTCTCTCTCTTTCGTAAAACCTGAACGTTCGAGCGCGGCCCGAACATGCCTGTTCCTCATGAAATAGTTCCAGACAAACCCGCTCCTGAAATTCTCAGCCGCGAGCAGGAACGGCCCGATATCGAGGCCGTAATCGGTCTTCGAGTAAAACCCGTCCACCGCGTTAAACGAATTAATGAACCCGTACTTCCCCTTGATCCTCGGATATTTCCAGGCCATATAGTGAGCGGCCGCCAGCGACGCGAACGGCGTAAAGATCGCCGACGTCAGCACACCGAAGGGTGACACGGTGCCGTCCTGCAGCGCGCTCCCTTCGCCGTTCGGCAGGGCGCCGTAACTCATCGTATACCCTTTGGGCGTCGCGCACGACGAGATCCCCCAGCAGTTGGCGCCGTACGTCTTATACTCCTCTTCATGGTCGATGCAAAAACGCCTGCTTCCGGCAGTGGCATCGACGCTGTTGCGGTACCAGCCGACGCCGTCCGCGTCGCGCAGCCCGCGAAAACGGAACCAGACGTTCGCGTACTGGTACGAAAAAAGGGCGCCATGCCAGGTATAGACGAACGGCCGCCCGCCGCCGTAGCTTCCCTCCTCGCGCCTCCAGTCGTAAAACACCGACGGGCCGACATCGCCGCGCGGCGACCCGGCGGCGAGAAGCGTCACGAGGATCGTCTCTTCGGTGAAATAATCCCAGCGCCCGTCGAGAAAGCCGTTCTCGGGCGTCCACCCCATGAGGATGAGCGTCCTGCCGT
>JAKLEM010000031.1 GCA_022711655.1 Candidatus Auribacterota bacterium | reverse complement strand
CTTATCATCCCGTACCCGCCCTTCGCATGCAGGATCGCCTTGATATCCTTATCGCGAAACATCCCGTTGACGTCGTCGGCGCGCCGCTTGTCCTCGTCGATCGTGTAGATGCGGGGGTATAGGATGGTATCGTTGAACTTGATGCGAAAGCCGAGACGCTTGAGGCTCTTTAGCCCGGTTTTGAGGCTCTCGGAGAAAACCGTGTTCGACGGTGAAACGACGCCGACCATGTCCCCTTTTTTCAGAGCCACCGGCTTATTAAAAGTGTTCCGCATGGCCATAGATTATATTCTATTTGTGAAACAAATAAATCTTTTTTTTGGACGGCGAAATGGATATAATCCGACCGCCATGAAATATCGATCGCTCCATTTTACCGGCATTGGTGGAAGCGGCATGAGCGCTCTTGCTCAAGTCGTTCGTTCCCAAGGAGTTGCAATATCAGGATCAGACAGGCTGTTCGATCGTGATCCCGAGCGTACCCGCACTCTAGCAACGATCTTCAGGAATCAGGCGATAACTATTTTCCCACAGGACGGCTCAGGTATCTCCGATAAACTTAGTGCGCTCGTGGTCTCGACGGCGATCGAGGACAGCAATCCTGATGTCCGCGAGGCAAAAAAAATCGGGATAGAGATCATAACACGCGCTCAATTACTATCTTATATATTCAACAAGGGGTACGGCGTTGCGATCGGCGGTACAAGCGGTAAATCGACTATCGCCGCCATGGTCGCCTACATTCTGCTCCATAACGGACGCGATCCGGTCTACATAGGAGGCGGCATTATTCGAGATATCTCGACCGGAGACTCTCAGCTCTCCAACGCGCTATGCGGCAGATCTGACGTTATTTGCGTCGAAACCGACGAAAGCGACGGAAGCATCGTTCTCTACAAGCCGAAGATATCGGTCCTGGCAAACATCAGCAAAGATCACAAGGACATCCCGGAACTGGAGCAGCTCTTCAATACTTTTTTAAAGAACACGCAGGAAACGGCTATCCTCAACAACGATTGCCCCATGGTAAGAAAGCTCCCCCATCCTTCGGCCCGGATCGTTACCTACGGGATAGATAATGACGCAGACCTGCGAGCCCGTGACATCGTTCTCTCCCGGTACGGGGCGACATTCACCGTCGAAGATGACACCCGCTTCTCGATCAAGCTTATCGGCATGCACAACGTCTCCAACGCGCTCGCCGCGATCGCGGTGTCCGCGCAGCTCGGCGTCCCGCCTCCGGGCATCAGCGACGCCCTGTCGAGGTTCCCGGGGATCAAGCGCCGCCTCGAACTGGTCGGCGAATCGCGCGGCGTGGCGGTCTACGACGATTTCGCGCACAACCCGGCAAAGGTCCAGGCGGCGCTCGGCGCGCTCCGCGGCCACCACCGCAGGATCATAGCCGTTTTCCAGCCGCATGGATACGGGCCGATGCATCTTATGAAAGACGATTTCGTCGAAGCGTTCTGCGGATCATTGAGGCCGGATGACACGATCATCATGCCGGAGATCTACGACGCCGGCGGCACGGCGGACCGCACCATCAGCTCGAAACAGGTTATCGACGCCGTCGCTGCGAAAGGGATTGCCGCCGACTACATCACATCGAGAGAGGCGATCGCGGAGCGGATAGCGGAAACGGCGCAGGACGGAGACGCCGTCGTGGTGATGGGAGCACGGGACACGACCCTGTCATTGTTCTGCCAGGACATCCTCAGGACACTGGGGCAGCGGTGATCGGCAGCGAAACGGCTTCCGCCGTATCGCTTACTTCCCCTTCAGCATCGCATATATCTCGTCGGTCGTCTCGGCGTTGATCAGCTTCTGCCGAAACTCGGCGTTGGCCATCAGGAGAACGACCTTGGCGTGGATGTTGAGGTAGGTGTCATAACGGGAAGCCGGCCCCGCGATCATGATGACGAGATAGACGAGCCCGCCGTCAAGCGAATCGTAGACAAGCCCTCCCTTTTTTCTGCCGATCGCGATCACGAAGTCGGAGCAGGCGTCGGTCTTTGCGTGCGGGATGGCGATCCCGATGCCTACGCCCGTCGTCATCGTCCGCTCGCGCTGAAGGACAGCCTGAAACAGCGACTCTTTATCGCGCACGCACGGAGAAGAGGCTATCACGTCGACCATCTCTCTCAGGACATCTTCTTTCCTGGTCGACCTGATATCAATTACCCTGCTTCTTTTTAGCATCTTTGATATCTGCAGCAACCGGTAGCTTCGGTGATATGTTCTCATTCATCATCCTTTCGCGCAGCCCCGCAATGATACGCGCCACTTCCTGTTTCTGTTCTTCCTGAGCCAGCGGGTTATCAACATACCGTCGGTACGCCCGCAGCGCCTTGACGGTGTCATTCTTCAACTCGTACGCTTTACCGAGGTCGATGAAGACCTCCAGGAGCTGTTCGCTGAACTTCACCGATTGGTTTAACTCGGCGATCGCTTTGTCGAGAGACGCAGGGTCCTTCGTCTTTTCGTACTGCCGCACATACATCCTGCCGAGGAAATAGTGTATAAACTCCGCCTTGTCGGTCAACTGACGCGCCATCTGTATGTGCTGCAGCGCCTTCTCAAAATCGCCTTTCTCCGCGTAGGCGGTACTGATGTGGAGCTGCGCCAGAAAGAACTTCGGTTCGATCTTGAGGATCCACTCATATTCCTCTATCGCCTTATCGTACTCCTTGTTCACGTTATAAATATTACCGAGAAGGAGGTGGCCGTTGATCTCGCGGGGGTTGATATTCAGGGCCGTCTTTGACTCTTCGACCGCCTCTTTGTACATTTTCTTCTTCGCGTATACGGCGGCGAGGTTCAGATGCGCGATATAATAGTCCTTCTCGAACTTCAGCGCTTCCTTGTACGCGGCAATAGCGTCGTCGTAGCGCCCCTGCCGGGTGTTGATCAGCCCGAGCCCGACCCACGCCGGCAGGTATGTCGCGTCGAGCGCGAGCGATTTCTTAAAATACTCTTCCGCCTTGCCGTAGAGGCCGCGCATCTGGTATGCCAATGCGAGATTGTACATCGCCCCCAGGTGCTCGGGGTTGATATCAACGGCTTGCTGGTAATAATCGGCCGCCTGATCGTATTTCTGCTCTTTATAGCAGGTGTTGCCTTTCTTGAAATAGGTGTCCCCGATCATATCCTCGCAGAGGCCCGCCGACGCGGCGGAGATCAGTATGATGGCCACTAACGCTGAGATCTGTATTTTTTTCATGCGCGTATAGTATCACAGGATCTGCTTTCGCTCACGGAAAATTATAATGCGGAGTAAAGCGGCAGGCGGCAAGTATTCGTGTCAGCACCGCGAGATTTTCCCCGGCGAGGAAAATCTCGCTTGGCGACACTTCTCGCTCGTCCCACCTACGGCGGGACACCATGCCCGCTCGAAGTGTCAACATGCTGCCACGAACACTTGCCGCCTGCCTTCTCGCAGATGCCCCACGCTGCATCACGCCATCGATGAAAAGTTCTCTCCGAGAAACGTTTCTACCTCTTTGTCGCCGTGCTCGTCCTGTATCCAGCCGTTCTCGAGCCCGTACTCCTCCAGAAGTTTGACCGCATCGGCGTACTCATCGTCGGTGATGCGCCTGTCCAGAGGCGGAAGTCCGGCGGCCTTATAGACGGGGTTATACTGCCGCATCAGGCTGATGTGGATATCTTTCGACAGTCTTTCCGCGATAAAGCGGAACACCGTCGCGGTCCCGGAAAGCCCCCCCGGCAATACCAGGTGCCTGACGATCATACCGCGCCGCGCAACGCCTCCTTCGACGGCGAGCGGCCCCGCCTGCCTGAACATCTCGGCGACCGCAGCGCGGTTGGCCGCCACATAACCCGGGGCGTTTGAGCACCGCATAGCCGCTCCGTCGTCGCCGTAACGCATATCGGGAAGATAGATATCGACGATCCCAGCGAGCTCACTGATGACATCCGCGGATTCGTATCCGGACGTGTTATAGACGATAGGCAGCGAGAACCCCTGCGGTATAGCAAGGATCAGCGCCTCCAGTATCTGCGGGACGACGTGCGACGGCGTCACCAGGTTGAGGTTGTGGCACCCCATCTCCTGTATCTCCATGAAGATCGCCGCAAGGCGTTCGGGCTCGCACTCGACGCCTTCGCCCAGCGAGCTGAAGCGGTAGTTCTGGCAGTAGATGCATTTCATGTTGCAGTGCGAGAAGAAGACGGTGCCGGAGCCGCGTTCGCCCGAGATCACAGGCTCCTCGCCCATGTGCCGCTGGTAGGTGAAGACGCTCGCGAGCCTGCCGCTCCCGCAGAACCCCGCCCCGCCGTCGAGACGATTCACCCCGCATCGGCGCGGGCAGAGATCGCACGGCTTCAGTCGCGCGACCAGGCGGCTGCAGGCGGCGGACAGAGAGCCGTCCCGGTACGCCTTGAGATACGACGGATAGTCATTTCCCTCTTTCATACAGGTCATAATTCGCGTATTATATAGCACCGGTCAAGGCAAACCAAACGAAAACGGAGGTGTATCCATGGCTGCCGAAAGCTCATTCGACATCGTTTCCAGGGTCGACCTGCAGGAGGTCGACAACGCGGTCAACCAGGTCAAAAAAGAGGTGCTCGGGCGCTACGACTTCAAAGGAAGCAGCTGTACCGTCACGCTCAACAGGAAAGAGAACAAGCTCGAGCTCTCCTCGGACAACAAGATGCGTCACGCGGCCCTTCTTGAAATACTCAAGCAGCGCCTCGCGAAGCGCGGCATCTCGCTCAAGTCGCTGACGTTCGACGAAGAAACGGTGGGGATTGACGGCTCGGTGAAGCAGTCTGCGTCGCTGAAGATGGGTATCCCGACCGAAGCGGCAAAGCTGATCACCAAAGACATCCGCGACAGCGGCATCAAGGTCCACGCCCAGATCCAGGACAGCCAGGTGCGCGTCGCGGGCAAGGACAAGGACGAACTGCAGAAGGCGATCCATCTGGTCAAGGGGAAGGAATACGAGGTCCCCCTGCAGTTCACCAATTATCGATAGACACGTTCGTATCAGAAACTGCAATAAGCGAAAAGGGTATGCGGGGAGTGTTCATATCAGCACGTTGAAGACTCGAGCGGGCATGGGGTCCCGAGCGTCAGCGAGGGACGAGCGAGAGGCTTCGCCGAGCGAGATTTTCCTCGCCGGGGAAAATCTCGCGGTGCTGATATGGGCACTCCCCGCATGCCCGCATCAATCCATATCTACAGCTTACCCGCCCGTATCACCTTGACGAACTCCTCGGTGATCTCCCGGTCCCACCACCCTTTCCCCGCTTCGAGAGTCAGCGTCTTGAGCGCGTCCTCTTTGGACATGGCGGTGCGATAGGGACGGTTGGTCGTCAGCGCGTCGAAGACGTCGACAACCTGGAGGATGCGCGCGGTTATCGGCACCGCTTCGCCCTGCAGGCCGTCTGGATAGCCGGTACCGTTCCACTTCTCGTGGTGGTGGCGAATGATCGGCAGCGTCACGGCCAGCGAATGGAGCGGCTTGCAGATGCGCTCGCCGATGATCGGGTGCATCCGCATGATCTGCCACTCCTCCGCGGAGAGGGGCCCCGGCTTCAGGAGAATGGAGTCGGGTATGCCGATCTTGCCGATGTCGTGCAGCATGGCCGCCCGCTTTAGCGCTTTGATAAACTCGTCTGGGATCCCCAGGTGCTTGGCCAGGCCTGAGGAATAGACCGACAGCCGCTCGCAGTGGCCTTCGGCGTACGGGTCCTTCGCCTCGATGCTCAGCGCCAGGCTGGTGATGACCATCTCGGCGTTCTCCAGCTCCTCGTTGAGGTACTTTGTCTTCAGAAGCGATTTGATACGCGCGAACAGGATCGTGTCGTTGAACGGCTTGGTGACGAAATCGTCCGCGCCGACCTCGATCCCCTTCACCTTATCGGACAGGTCGGACAGCGCGGTGATCATGATGATCGGGATCAGCCGTGTCCGCTCGTCCCCCTTCAGCCGCTCGCAGAGCTCGAAGCCGTCGATGTGCGGCATCATGATATCGAGGAGTATCAGGTCGGGCTTTTCCTGCTCTATCATCCGCAGCGCGCTCTGTCCGTCATACGCGATGGCGACCGTATAGCCCATCGGCTGGATGATCTGCCGCAGGAGGTCTGCGCTCAACCGGCTGTCGTCGACGATCATGACCTTCGCGTTCGGTTTTATCTCTTCCATTTGAGCCATTGGCGTATCCTTACAGGTCTCCGTCGCTCCAGAGAAGGTTGTTGATCTCCAGTTTTTCCTTGTCGCCGATGGATTGGAACTTAACGTCGACCTCGGTCGCGAACCCGTGGTCAGTAAACACTTTTCTGGTCCGCATCACCGAACCGCTCAACCGCAGTTTCCGCCGGTACCCGGGCAGCGTGATCGCGACATCCACCTTGTCGCCGATCTTGAAGTCGCGGAAGCTGATCGCCCTGAGCCCCTTTTCCCAAATATAGGTCATCTTTGCCTTCTCGGGGTCCCGCTTGATCAGCGACCGGTCGTGGATCCGTATTATCTGCTCTTTCTGATACCCTTTCGCAAGCTCTTCGCGGCGGTCGAGGCCGGCCCGCCGCTCGTCTCTCTTGCGCCGCTCGGTCAGTGTCAATGCGCGCAGCAGGCTTTTAGCGGCGGTTCTCCTCCGGTTCGCGCTCTCGCGCCTCTGCTTAGCCGTCCTGCGATCGGGGCCTGATTCGTGGTTTTTCATCTGACGCTACGCCTGTTTTCTGACCAGTCTCGCCGCAAATGCTCCGTCCATTTTATCCGAATGGGGCCATGTTTTAAACATCTTTTCGCGGCTGAAGCCGCGGCGTCTCGACAGGAACCGCTCGACGACCGCTTCGTCTTCCGCGGGATCGATCGAACAGGTGCTGTAGACGAGAACCCCGCCCGGCCTGAGGAGGCCGGACGCCGCCTCCAAGATCTCTCCCTGCAGGAGCGCCAGCCGATCGATATCGCGCGCCGAAAGCCGCCACCGCGCCTCGACGCGCTTGCCCATGACACCCTGGTTCGAGCAGGGCACGTCCGCAAGGATGCGGTCGAAGCCCTCCGCGCCGAGGCTCTCCGCCGGCCGGCGGGCGTCGCCGATGACCGGCGTCACGATCGATGCGCCGAGCCGGCGCGCATTCTCGGCCAGAGACGCCATCCGCCACTCGCTGATATCCAGCGAGACGACGTCCCCCTGGTTACGCATCAGCTGTGCGCAATAAGTCGATTTTCCCCCGGGCGCCGCGCAGAGGTCAAGCACCCGTTCTCCCGGCTGCGGGCCAAGAAGGTCGACGACGCGAAGCGTCGATGCGTCCTGGACGGAAAAATACCCTTTGTCGAACAGCTCGGCAAGCGCGCCGGTCAGGACCGGCACGCCGGCCTTCAACGCGCACGGATGGCCCGCGTCTTCGAAGGCAACCCCCTCCTTATCGAGAAGGGCTCGGAACCCGGCTGCCGGGATCTTGAGCTCGTTCACACGCAGGGTCATCGCAGGACGCTCGTCCATCGCGGCGCAGAACAGCTCGAGGTCGTGGTCGCTCAAAAATGCGCGCCAGCGCTCGAGCAGCCAGTGGGGAAACGAATAGGCCACGGAGAGATACGCCACGCGGTCGTCGCCGAACAGCCCGGGGGCGACGATCCCTTTATGCGCCGCTATTTTCCGCAGCACCGCATTCACAAAGCCGGCGCTTTTCACGCTCGTTTTTTTTGCGATGGCGACGCTCTCGCTGATGGCGGCGTACGGGGGGACCTTGTCGAGGAAAAGCAGCTGATAGGCGCCGAGCCGCAGGACGGTGCGGAGCTTCGGCTCCACCTTCCCCGTCGACGCCCAGCGGTCTATGTGCCAGTCGAGCGTCCGCAGCCGGCGGATAATGCCATAGGCGAGCTCCGTCAGCAGCGCCTTGTCGCGCGGCGCCTCCACGGCGGCAAGGGATTCGTTGAGCCGGTCTTTGACGGTGGCGGTCTCCGATGCGAGGACGGCCTCGACGATCGCTATGGCGGTTTCACGGACAGCCGGTCTTTGAGGGTTTGTCTTTTTCACCGGCGCTCGCCCCTGCCGAGAAGGTCAGCGATCGCTTTCGCGACCTGCGAAGCGTCGACTGAGGTGTCCTTGCAGGGGCCGTGTGGCCAGACATTACGCACGGTCACGACCGTTTTCCCTCCCGACCTGAGCAGCCCGGCAAAAAGCTCCTTGCCGCAGGCCACTGCGACGACCGCCTTCACCGAAGGGTCCTTTAACAGCCGGATCGCCTGACGCCCGCCGGAGACAAAATAGATGGGAACTTTCTGCGCCGACGTGATCTCGACCAAGTCCTTTATTGAGCACCTTCCGCAGCGCCGGCATTTTGTTGCGTCGTTCAGGATCTTGACGGTGCACTCGCTGTACTGGAGGCAATGCGGGCAGATGACGGCGATCTCATCGGCCCGAAACGCGTGACGGCGGCGCGAAACGCGCCACCTGTTGAAGGATATCAGGCCCTCCTCGATGAACGAGCCGCGCGGATCGTCCCCTTTTTTCCTCTGTGAGTGGCCATCATGCGCCGAATGTGTCGCCATGCCGTATCCCGTGTCCGTTGATGAATTCACCAGCCGTCATCTCTTTTTTTCCGGGCAGCTGCAGCCGCGTTACGGCGAGGACGCCCTCGCCAGCCGCGACAGCGATCCCGTCCTTCCCCGCTCTCACGACCGTCCCCGGGGCGAAGGAGGCCTGTTCCGAGAGCGCTTCCGCCTGAAGGATCTTTACCGTCTGCGCCGCCCCGCGCAGCGTCATGACCGCATGCGCGCACGGCTTCGGGCAGAGCGCCCTGATCAGGCACGCTATAACCCGCGCGGGATCGGACCATTTCACGAACGTCTCTTCGCGCGAGAATTTTCGCGCGTACGTCGACATGGACTCGTCCTGCGGCGTCCGCCCATAACTCCCCGTCTCTATCATATCCATCGCCCGGACCAAAAGCCGCGCGCCCGTCTCGGCGAGCCGGCCGCTGAGCGTCCCGTACGTATCGTCGGGCCGGATCGCGGTCTCTTCCTGCAGGACGATGTCCCCGGCGTCGAGCCGCTCGGTTATGAACATGATCGTATTGCCCGTCCGATCGCACCCCGAGGCGACCGCGCGCTGGATAGGCGCGGCCCCCCGCAGCCCCGGCAGCAGCGATGCGTGCAGATTGATCGCGCCGATGCGGGGCAGGTCGAGAAGCGCTCTGCTCAGTATTTTTCCGAACGATACCACGACAAAGATGTCGGGCTCGAGATCGGCCAGCCGCCGCAGGGCGTCCGGGGCGTTCACGTCGTCGAACTGGAATACCGGCAGCCCTCGCGAGAGCGCCGCCGTCTTTACCGCGCTGGGCACGACGCGGAGATGACGCCCCTGCGGCTTGTCCTTTCCCGTGACGACGCCGCAGATCGCGTGCCGCGACGCGGCGATCTCGAGCAGGCTGGCGCGTGAGAATTCGGGCGTGCCGAAAAAAACGGTCTTCATTCGAAAAAGTTCCAGTCGTCCTTCGTCCTGTCCTCATGCACGCGGCGCGGGCGCGGCATGCATGAGGTTATCGCGCCGAGAAGAAAAGCGACATAGGTGAAGAGATACAGGATGTCGGAGTACGGAAGATCGAGGCCGAGCACCGTTACTGCGACCATCAGCATTGCGACCGGCGTCAGCGCATAGACGCAGACATTAAAAACCTTTTCATACGCTATCCCCGCCTCTTTCAGCGTCTTATTGGAAAAGAATATCACGAAGCCGAAGAACGCGGCCTGGATCAATTTCGACAGCATAAAATAGAGCAAATAGAGCACAGGGAACACGACCGACCCGACGGCGACGAACGTCTTCTTCCATTTCTCTATCCGCGCCCCGTCAATGACGAACTGTTTCACCTTCGAAAGCTCGAGGACGCCGCGGTCGATCACGTCTGACTTGACCAATGTCGCCGAGAATGCGGCCCCCAGAATGAACAGGTCTATATTGTTCAGGCGGTATTCCTTCTGCTTCAGCGCGTTCATGCGCAGCTGCAGCGTCTCCTTACCGAGAAGCAGGCCCATAGCGTATTTCGGGTCAAGGCTCGGCTGCGCTACCGTCGTATCTATGACGATCGCCGACGTGCCGTCCTCGAGGACGAACGGCTGCGGGACGGCGACCTTGACGGCGCCGTCATGTATCGCGACGACCGGTATGCTGCGCGCCGCCCATACGGCAAAATCTTCGACGTCCCGCGCGAGGGTAAAGTGATAACGCGCGCCGACGCAGGCGGCGACAATGAACGACAGAAGGACGAAATATCTGATGCTCACGCCGAGCGGCTGCGCCATGACGGACCTGTAGAAATCAAAGCTCGTCGCGCTGCTCCAGATGCTGCGGAACAGCCCGTTCCCTTTCTTGTGCATGGCCTGTCTCATTCTTTCCTCAGCCGGTAGTCGGTCGAGCTGATCTTTTTCAGTTTTGCGCGGAGCAACGCCCGTTTGATAGGGTTTAGCCGGTCGATGAACAGTATCCCGTCAAGGTGGTCGATCTCGTGCTGCATGACGCGGCTGGGAAGGTCTTCGTACGAGACGACCGCCTCTTTGCCGTCGAGCGTCATGGCCTTGACCGTCACGCGCTTATGGCGGACCACGTCGCCGCTGATCTTCGGGATGCTCAGGCACCCCTCTTCCGACGCCACCTCTCCGCTTTTCTCGATTATCTCGGGGTTGACGTATGCGACCGGGCCAAGGCCGAGGTCGGCGACCTCGAAGACGATCATCCGGATCGAAACGCCCACCTGCGGGGCGGCGAGGCCGACGCCCGGCTCGTAGCGCATGGTATCGACCATGTCGGCGGCAAGCTTCTTCAGCTCGTCGGTTATCTTCGCCACCGGCTGCGCCTTCTTCCGCAACACCGGATCACCATATTTTCGGATATCGAGTATCATACGCATAGCTCCCGCCACGTATTATACCAAAAGTCAGTTATTACGCCATTATTCTCGGCCGATGGCTTGGGGCGCCCGGGCAGCATCGATAAGCTATCGACTGACATGAAGGTGCAATGCGATCATCGCCTGCCCGAGCGATACGCTGCTGTCGTTCTGCGGCAGACTCTTATGAAAAATGAGGCGCAGCCGCTCTTTGCCGCAGAGCTCCTCAATCTTCCTCGTAAGATAGCGGTTCTGGAACACGCCGCCGGCGCAGACGACGCGGCGGTCGCCGTGACGATCGCGGATCCGCGCGCAGATCGCCGCGACTGCCGCCGCGATCGTGTTATGGAACAACGCCGCAACCTCGGATACCGCTCGCCGGCTCGCGATATCCTTTACGACGCCTCGGACGACGGGACGCCAGTCAAATGTGATACGCCCATCTACTTCAGCGATATCGTAACCGTAATGACCCTCAACACCAGAGGCGGCCGCCTTTTCGAGCTCGATCGCCGCCTCCCCTTCGTATGAGGCGACCGCGCGGACGCCCGTCAGCGCGCTGATGCCGTCAAAGAGACGCCCCATGCTCGACGCGGTCGGCGTATTGATCTCTTTCTCGATCATCTCGACGACGGGGCCGATCGCGCGCGTACCGATCTTTCCGGGAGCCCGGATCCCGGATCTGCTAATGTCGCCGTCGAAGGCGTCGTACAGCAGCGCGGCGGCCGTCCGCCACGGCTCGCGTATCGCGGCGGCCCCGCCGGGAAGCATGATGTCCCGGATGGTTGCGACCCGCCGCATCCCGGCATAGCCGCCGACGAAGAACTCGCCGCCCCAGAGCTTCCCGTCGGCGCCGTATCCCAGCCCGTCGCACGCGACGCCGATCACCTCTTCGTCGATGCCGTTATCTGCCATACAGGCCGCGATGTGGGCATGATGGTGCTGGACGCCTGCCTTGGCGGTCCCATTCGTGGCGAGCGCATATTGGGTCGGCAGGTATTCCGGATGCAGGTCGTAGGCGATGACGCCGGGCGCTCCGTATAAGCCGCGCAATCGATCGGCGGCCGCTCTGAAACCGGCCGCATCGCGCGCGTCGTCGCAGTCACCGTGGACGTCGCTGACGACGGCGTCATCCCCGTTGACGTAACAGACGGTATTCTTGCGATGCGAGCCGCACGCGAGCACACGGGCGGAGTATTTTTTTGTCAGCTTGAGGTGCAGCATGGCGTTCAGGAAGCGGCAGGCGGGCGCCGTAAGCGCCCGCCTGCGCATGAAAGGGACGGCCTGCGGGCCGCTTATTTCACATACGCTTCGATCGGACGGAAGTCGATACAGTTGGATACGATCGCCAGCGCACGGTCGATCTTGTTATCGTCGCGCAAGCCGACGTGGCCGAGGACCGCCTCGAACCTGTCGATCGTCGTCAGCGTATCGTAGGGGACGACGATGATCGGTATCTTCTTCTCGACGGCGACCGTCATGATGTTCTGGTGAGGATAGAGGTCTCCGGTCAATATCAGGCAGCGCGTCGACGTCTCCATCGCGGCGAGCTGGATGTCGCCGCGGTCGCCGCCGGTGACGACCGCCTTGTTGTTGATCTTCCTGAAATACTTCAGCGCGCTGTCGACGTTCATCGCGCCCACGATGGCGCGCTCGACGAGATGGTCGAGCTCCTCTTCGCAGCAGAGCACCTTGCCGCACAGCTGCGCGGCGATCTCCCGGACCGACACCGAGTGCAGTACCGGGTCCTCGGGTATGATGCCGAACGTCTCGATCCCCTTGGATTTCAGGAACGGCACCACCTTGCTGCGGAACAGCTCAAGCTTGCACTCGGGTATCATATTCAAAACAACGCCCAGCAGCCCCTCGCCTGCCAGCCTTTTGATCCCCATGACGCGGTCGATCAGGTCGCGCTCGCCGGTCGAATACCGTTCGACGATCAGCGCCTTGCAGCCGAGGTCTCTCATCGCGTCGAACTGCGAGTAGCCGGTGCAGCAGCCGCCGGCGAAACCGCCGAAGCCGCTCACCAGCATCACCTCCTTGTCGGCCGACACCTTCGCGAACGCCTTCTGTATCTTCGCCTTGGCGTCGAACTGTCCGCCGCCGTAGAGCTCGCCCATCGTCTGCGACGTCAGCGTCACCGGACAGATCTCCGAGAGAGTATCGCGCAGCCCGAGGACCTTCTTGAAAAAGATGGCGTCCTCGTCCGACGCGATGTTCTGGTTGTCGACCGGCGACTGGCCGAACGGCTTGAAATACCCGACTTTCCGGCCGCTGTCCTTGTACCGGTGCGCGATCCCCAGGACCACGAGATTTTTTCCCGAATGTTCGGTGACAGATCCGATGAATATAGATTTCATGTTATATGCCCCTTCTTTTGTGAGCCGGTTATCCGACCGATATCGTCATGCGCGCGTCGATGGCGACCGTCTTGCCGCTCGCCTTAGGATAGACCTTGAGCGGGTTGATGTCCATTTCCATGATCTCGGGGAAATCGCAGACCAGCTGGCTGAGCCGCAGCAGCGCCTCGCGTATCGTCACGAGGTCGACCCCCGCTTCTCCGCGAACGCCCTGCAGGAGCGGGAACATCTTGATCTCGCGGACCATGCCGTCCGCCTCGTCCCCCGTGATCGGGGCGATGCGGAACGCCACGTCTTTCAGCACCTCGACGTAGACGCCGCCCATCCCGAACATCAGCATCTGCCCAAAGGTGGGATCGTTGGTCATGCCGAGGATGACCTCCTTGCCTCCCGTGCACATCTCGCACACCTGCACGCCGTGGATCACCGCCTGCGGCATCGCCTTCTTCGCGCTGGCCATGATGTCGAAATACGCCTTCCGGACCTCGTCGGCGTTTTTTAGGTTGACCTTGACGCCGCCGATGTCCGACTTGTGGATGATATCGGGAGAGCATACCTTCAAGACGACCGGATAGCCCATCGTATCGGCCGTGTAGACCGCGTCGTATTCCGACTCGGCGACGAGCGTCTTCGGCACCGTGAACCCGTACGCCTGCAGGATCTCGCGGACGTCGGTCTCCGGCAGCTGCGACACCTTGCGCGATACGTTGCGGGCGATCACCTCTTTCACCTTCTTCTTATCGACGCCGAACGGCGCAGAGAAGACGCGCTCCTTCTCGCTCCGCTTCCGGTAATTGATCATCGCCTCTATCGAGTTGACCGCGCGCTCGGGGTAGAGATAATTGGGGACCTTGTTCTCGTTGAGTATCCGCGCGCCCTCTTCGACCAGCCCGCCTCCCATGAACGACGTGAATATCGGCTTGCTGCTTCTCGTATTGGTGTCTGCGATCGCCCGGGCTATCTCGGTCGCGTTCGTCATCGACTGCGGCGTCAGGATCACCATGATGGAATCGACGTTCGGGTCTTTCTCGAGTATCTCGACCGCGTTCTTATAACGGTCATCGCGCGCGTCGCCGATGATGTCCACCGGGTTGTAGAGCGCCGCGACCGGCGGCAGGACTTCCTTGAGCTTGTCGACGGTCTCTTTGGTCAGCGACGCGAGCTTGACGGTCGATTTCTCGACGGCGTCCGCGGCGATGATGCCGGGGCCGCCGGCGTTCGTAACGATGACCATATTGTCCCCTTTCGGGACGCTCTGGTACGAGAAGGCCATGGCGAGGTCGAAGAGCTCCTCGACGCTCGACGAGCGTATGATGCCGAACTGCTCGAACGCGGCCTTGTACGCGTTCTCCGATCCGGCGAGCGTTCCCGTATGGGATGAAATGGCTCGCGCGCCAGCGGCGGTGCTCCCCGACTTGGTGATGATGATCGGTTTTTTCTTCGACACCCGCTGAGCGACGTCGATGAACCGCCGGCCGTCGACGATCCCCTCGAGATAGCCGAGAATCACGTGGGTGTCGGGGTCGTCCGCCAGCGCCTCGAGCATGTCGACCTCGTTCATGTCCATCTTGTTGCCGAGGCTCATGAACTTGGACATGCCGATCTTTTCCTTGATCGCCCAATCCAGAACGGCAGTCCCGAGAGCGCCCGACTGCGTGAAAAAGGCGATATTGCCTTCCACCGGCGTCCCGGCGCTGAACGACGCGTTCACCTTCGCCATCGTATCGATGAACCCGAGGCAGTTCGGGCCCATCACGCGGATGTTGCGCTCTTTGCAGAGCGCCTTCAGCTCGTTCTCCAGCTTGGCGCCGTCCGGGCCCGTCTCTTTAAAACCGGCGCTGATGATGATCGCCGTGTCGAACGAGTTTGGCTTCGCGTCGCGGATCGCCTGCATGATATGGAGCGGCGGGATCACGAACACGACCAGTTCGATAAAGCCGTCGATATCGTTCAGCGTCTTGTAGACCTTGCGCCCCATCATTTCGCCGCCCTTCGGGTTGACGGGGTAAAGCTTTCCCTGATAGCCGCACGTCACCATATTATTGAGCACGGCGTAACCGACTTTGCGTTCCTCGAGAGAGGCCCCGACGACCGCGACAGACTTTGGACCGAACAGATGACCGATCATATAGTGTATCCCTTCGGGAAGACGATTGTGATGTGTGTACCTTTATTCAGCTCACTCTGAACCGAAAGCACGCCATTATAGCGGCTGACGAGCTGTTTGACAATAGATAATCCCAAGCCGGAGCCGCCGGCGACGCGTTTTCGTGCGTTGTCCGCGCGGAAGAACTCAGAGAACACCTTGTCGATGTCCCCTTTCGGTATGCCGATACCGGTATCGGCCACCGAGACCGATACGTCTCCGCCGCGCATCGCGACGTCGACCGCCACCGTCCCGCCCTGATCAGTGTATTTCACCGCGTTGTCGATGAGGTTCGTCAGGATACGCTCGCAGTCCGACAAGCGCATCTCGACGCTGACCCGTTCCCTCGGTTTCTCGAAAACGAAGGCGATGCGGCCCGCTTGCAGCTTCTGCCTGTACAGTTCCCGTATCCGCTCGACCAGCGCCGGCAGGTCGATGCAGGAGAGATGCTCGTCGGAGACCGACATTTTCCCTCTGGCAAGGTCGAGCAGGTCGGTCACCAGCTGGAGCAGCGCCTGGACCCGTGCCTGCACGCGGACGACGTACTCGCGCATCTTCGCCGGATCGGCCACATACCCCTCGAGGATCAGCCCTAACAGGCTCTGGACCGCTCCCAGCGGCGCGCGGAGCTCGTGCGTGACCTTGTAGGTAAACTCGGTTTTTGCGCGGTCGACGTTCTCGAGGTTGTGATAGGACCGCTCAAGGTCATCCTTCAGCCTGATCAGCTCCGCGTCGCGCTCGCGCAGCCGGGCGGCGATCGACGTCGCGAGGAACGCCGAGCCGAACAACGCGGCGGACAGGAATGACAGCTTTATTATGACATACGGCATATGATCGTACGCCGTCTCGGGCACAATGGCGGGATACGAGAGGTGCGGGACGAGCCCCACCGCCTCGCCCCATGCGACGGCGGCGGCGAGCGCAGACGCGAGCGCGGCGTGCGCAAAACATGCGGTCCTTGAGAGCAGGAGCGCCGCGATGATGACATGGAACAGGAAAAACGGCAGGATCGGGCTTTCGACGCCGCCCGACAGATGGACGAGGAGGGTCAACGCAATCCAGTCGACGCATATCTGAGCGTGCGCGAAACGGGTGCAGGCCGCGAGCCGCCGTTCCGGCCGCCGCTCAAGGCGGGCGTATACGAAGAGAAAAATGGCGTTGCACAGAAAGATCGCCGCCGCAACGCAGAAAAAAAGCGCGAGAGCGACGTCGATCCGGAATACTGCTCTGCCTATGATCGGGACGATAAGAACGCCGGCACCGGCGGCCCACCGCAGCGAGATAAACCACCTGACGCCCGCTATGAGCTCAGCGTCAGACGGGTTAACGGTACCGCGTGCGGTCTGTGTCTGCCCCATGGCTCGCCCCCAGGGATAAGGATTCTGCGGTGTCTCTCCGCTATTCCCCGCCGGGAACATTACGCTTTTACCAGCAGAGAGGCGACCTTGTTAAGCAGGTCGGCCGGCTGGATCGGCTTCTCGATGAATTCGGTGACCGGCAGATATTCGGCGTCGGTCTCCTTCGAGAATTTCGTCTTCATCACCTGATTGATCGCGGTGACCATGAGGATCGGGATCTTACGGAACTTCGCGTAGGCCGAGCCGGGGGCGTCGCTCCTGATCGCGTACGCCACCTGGAACCCCTCGGTGGTACTTTCCATCATAACGTCGAGGATGATCAGGTCAGGAGATTCCTTCACGAGCGTCGAAAGCCCTTCCTGCCCTGACGAAGCAGACACGACTTCATACCCGTGCGACTCAAGAGGCATCTTCATCGCCTCGACGATATCCGGGTCATCGTCAATGATCAGTATCTTCTTCGCGGTCGCCATAGAAAGCCTCCTCCGATGCTATTGAACAGGTGTCGTTGAGTGGATAACATAGTCCCGCACGAACGCTTTGACGAACTCTTTTTTTCCCCGCAGCTCCTGCGACAGCCCTATCCCCGGCGCCGCGGACGCCGGTTGCACGCCGATAAAGGTGATCTCCGCGTTCACGCCCGCTTCTTGTGCCAGCCGGACGACGTCAAGAATATTGGTCTGGTGCAGGGAGACCGGCTTCAGGCAGGCGGTCAGCTCGACGTCTTCAGGTGCGAACAAACGGCAGTCACCCGGCACGCTCCCCATATTCGCCGCATCGACGATCACAACCTTTTTCCTTCCTTCTAAAAAACTTATGAGCCCGTAGCCGCCGACCCCGCCGTCGATATACTCGACATCGGGATGCGCATCTTCGCCGCCGAGCTCCTGAACCACCTCAACCCCGACACCGTCATCGCCGTAGAGGATATTGCCCACGCCCAGGATAAGGACCGGCTTTCTCGCGTTGTTCATCAGTCCACGAACTTCACGTTCAACAAATGGGTCGAGCACGAGATGCACGGGTCGTACGCCCGCACCAGCATCTCCAGCAGCAGCTCTATCTCTTTTTTATCCTTACCGAGTATCTCCGGCACGAGCTTGTGCATGTCTCGCTCGATGTTCTCCAGGTTCTGCCCGGTCGGTATGACGCAATTCGCGCTCTCGAGGACGCCCTGCGAGTTGATGCCATACTCGTGATAGAGCGTCCCGCGCGGCACCTCGACGGCGCCGACCCCCCTGCCGGCGACCACCTTGACCGTCTTGTCTTCCTTCTTGAGGCCGTTCTTGAGGAAGTCGTCTATCAGGCCGATGCTCTCCTCGACGCAGTGGACAGTCTCGACCAGCTGCGCGACGGTGTTCATATAGGTATTGTAGCACGGAACGGCGAACCCGAGCTCTTTCGCCGCGGCCTTCGCCTTGGGGTGAAGCAGATCGAAG